>DATEQL010000878.1:0-4186 GCA_035272665.1 Allostellaceae bacterium | reverse complement strand
CCACCACCGCCGAGCAGTCGGCACCGACAATCAACCGACGGCCCTGGAACCGGGGCAGACTGATCGGGCAGAAGCCACCGCTCAAGATGCGGGAGGTCTGGGCAATTCGTACCCGCCTTCAACTCGCGGACCGGCTGCTTCGCGCCCAGGCCGTCACCTAGCCGCGTTCTCGGGCGCCCGAGAGCGAACAGGTGTGGATGCCGGGCTGAATCCGTAGTTTTTTGCCGGAGAACCGCCTGATCGGTCGCGTTCGGCCACGCCTGCGAGGATTTTCCAGGTAGTCCACAGGAGGGCCCCGCCCCCGGAGCGGAGCGCCTTTCGCGCGCAGCGAAGCGGAGGGGGCGGGAGGCGCCTGTGGACCCACCTGGGGAATCTGGTGGGGGTCCGGCAACGGATTGGGCTCCGGGAATTCAGCGCTGGCGCGGTAATAACCTTCCGGGATCGGAAGGCAGGCACGGCGCCGACCCATCACCTGGCAGTTTTGCTTCGGCGCCGCGCCCGACACCGTGCAGAGGCACGATTGCTAGGTCAGTATCGCAGCGGCGACGGCGCGCGTCCACGCCAACGGCGCACGCATGATGAGAGCTGCCGTTGCGGCCACGACGATTTGGCGCATGCGCGGCTGTTTCTCTGCGCCGAGCCGGATTGTCGTGCGCAGGCGTGTATCTGTCGCGATTGCGACCGGGGCCACATCTACTGCGCGGACTGCGCGCCGCATGCGCGGCGGCGATCGTTGCGGCGCGCCGGGCGACGCTACCAGGCGGGCCGCCGCGGCCGGATCAAGCACGCCGAGCGGGCGCGGCGATACCGCTCACGCGGGAATAAAGTGACGCATCACGGTTCACCCCGGGAACCGACGAATGCTCTGCTGAGCACCGAACCTGCGGTGTCCGTCGAGAAACCTTCGCCGCCGGGCAGCCGACAGCCGCCGCGTGAGCAAGGATGGGTCTGCTTTCGGTGTGGTCGTCACTGTTCGCGATATCTACGGCAGGGTTTTTTGCGTCGCCGGGTCCGTCGGAACAGAAGAGCACCCGATCATGACGATACCGCCTGATCTCGAGGCGCGGATCCTGCGCTACTACCATGTCGAAAAATGGCGCGTCGGAACGATCGCCAGGCAGTTGCGCGTGCATCCCGACACCGTCAGCCGGGTGCTGGCTCAAGCCGGTCTGCCGCGCATCGGCCCTCCGCGACGGGCATCGAAGATCGACCCCTACCTGCCGTTCATCCTCGAGACACTGACAAAGTTCCCAACGCTGACCGCAAGCCGTTTGCACGCAATGGTTTGGGAGCGCGGCTACCGCGGCGGTAAAAGCCGCTTCCGCGCCATCATCGCCTGCCACCGGTCGCGCCCACCGGCGGAGGCTTATCTGCGTCTGCGCACGCTGCCCGGCGAGCAGGCGCAATGCGACTGGGCCCATTTTGGACACGTGACGATCGGCCGGGCGCGCCGCCCGCTGATGGCCTTCGTTATGGTCCTGAGTTATTCGCGCCACATCTTTCTGCGCTTCTGCCTCGATGCCCGCATGGAAAACTTCCTGCGCGGCCATCTCGCCGCCTTTGCCGCGTGGCAGGGCGTCCCCAGGGTCGTCCTGTATGACAACCTGCGCAGCGCCGTGCTCGAGCGTCACGGCGACGCGATCCGCTTCAACCCCGTCCTGCTCGACTTCGCCGGGCATTACCGTTACGAGCCCCGCCCCGTCGCGATCGCCCGCGGCAACGAGAAGGGCCGCGTGGAAAAAGCCATTCGGTTCGTGCGCGACGCCTTCTTCGCCGCCCGCGCGTTCGCCGACCTCGATGACCTCAACGCGCAGGCCGACGCCTGGTGCCGCGGCCTGGCCAGTGATCGCCGCTGCCCGGAAGACCCCACCCGCGGCGTCGGCGAGGTCTTCGCCGAGGAGGCGCCACTGCTGCTCCGCCTGCCCGACAATCCCTATCCCGTCGTCGAGCGCGTAGAGGTCAAGGTCGGCAAGACACCCTATGTCCGGTTCGACCAAAACGACTACTCGGTGCCGCATTCCCACGTACGCCGCACCCTGACCGTGCTGGCCGACCCGGACCGGCTGCGCATCGTCGAGGGCCAGGACATCCTTGCCATTCACCTGCGCAGCTATGACCGCGGCCAGCAGATCGAGAACCAGGCTCACCTACAGGCACTCGTCGCCGTCAAGCGCCAGGCCCGCCATCATCGCGCGACCGATCGTCTGGTCCAGGCCGCCCCGGCCAGTCGAACCTTGCTGCTCCGCGCCGCCGAGCGCGGCCACAACCTCGGCAACATCACCACGACTTTGGTGCGGTTGTTGGAGCGCTACGGGCCCAGCCAACTCGACGCCGCCATCACCGAGGCGCTTGGCCGCGATGTGCCGCATCCCAACGCGGTTCGTCTCGCGCTCGAGCGACAGCGTGACGACCGCGGGCAGGCACCACCGGTCGCTTTTGTCCTGCCCGCGCATGTCCGCGCGCGCGACAAGGTCGTGCGGCCGCATTCCCTCGATACCTACGATCAACTTCGCAAGGTGGGTCATGAAGAATCCTGACGCGTTGCCGGCTCGCGCCAAAGCCCTGAACATGCACGGGTTGCTGGCCCACTGGCCGGAAGCCGTCGCCGGTGGCTGGGCTGCCGCGCTCATCGGCTGGGAGGAGGACGAACGCGCCCGCCGCAGCCTCGAGCGGCGCATCCAGGGCGCCCGTATCGGGCGCTTCAAACCCCTGTGCGACTTCGAGTGGGACTGGCCTACCGCGATCGACCGGGCGACCTTCGAGGCGCTGATGACCCTCGAGTTTCTGAAGGATGCCACCAACGCCCTGCTGGTCGGCCCGAACGGCATCGGCAAATCCACCTTGGCCCGCAATCTCGCCCATGAAGCGTTGATCCACGGCCATACCGTGCTGTTCACCAGCGCGGGCCAGTTGCTCGGCGAACTCGCCTCGCTCGACAGCGACTCCGCCCTGCGCCGACGCTTGCGCCACTACGCCGCGCCAACACTGCTGATCATCGATGAAGTCGGATATCTCTCCTACTCCAATCGTCATGCCGACCTGCTGTTCGAACTGATCAGCCGCCGTTACGAACAGAAAAGCACCATCGTCACCACCAATCGCGCCTTCGCCGAATGGCGCGAGGTCTTCCCCAATGCCGCCTGCGTCGTCTCAATGGTCGATCGCCTGATGCACAACGCTGAAATCGTGTCGATCGAAGGCGAATCATATCGCGCCAAGGAGGCCAGGGAACGCGCCGAGCGGAAAGCAAAACAACGCCGCGGTGGAAAGCCATGACCAAACCAAGACGACGGCGCTGGCCCCGGCACGCCTGCCCCCTCTGCGCCGAGCCGCGGTTCAATCCCGGCCTGCCGCCCACAATCCCATTCGGCATCCCGACATACTGGTCCGCGGAGACCGCCTTCGCCGTCTTCGAACTCGTCGACGAAATCCGCGATATCATTCTGGCTGTCTATAGCTCCGACATCCAAGAGATGGCCCGGCAGGAATGCCAGCCATCAGACGCCGAAAAAGCGGTCATCCCCGACGACGAATTGCCGTTCTGACCGAACCTGTCAGCCTATCGCGGGGCAGCAGCCCTACGCCCTCAATGAAAGCTTGCCGACGAAAACCGGCCGCTGCCGACGCAGCATCCTCGCCACAGCAAAACACCGGCAGAAAAATACGGATCCACACCGGCGCCAACAAGCGTCCCTCGCTGATCGCCCGCTTGGCGTCGATACACAGCTCTCGCGCACGAGCGAGCGATAGCCCGGCCGGGCCGTACTTGCCGAACGTGACGGTCTCGCGCCGTCCATTCATCCGGTAATCCAGCCGAAAAGAGAGGGTCCCCGACGGCTTTACGAGGACATACATGCCGTCCCGGTCCGTCACCTTGTAAATTTTCTCTTTTGGTTTGAGATGTTTAAGGGCTGCATCCGTCAACATTTGGGCCACCTCCTCGAAAAAAGACCGTCAGGCCATTTTCGGGCATCCTCGTGGCACAATCTCTTTTTCTTACAGTATGTTAGGTCGAAAAAAAGACCGTCAGAGGCGCTCAGACCCTGACGGTATCGGACAAAATCCGTTTTCGCAATAGGGAAGCGCACCGTCAGGGAATACGTCAGCGGCGATCTCTGCCGGCCGATAGTCCCTGAACGTCTCTGGATAATTTCATTTTGTTTATCAGTGTGTTATGGAGGTTTCC
>DATEQL010000877.1:0-9292 GCA_035272665.1 Allostellaceae bacterium | reverse complement strand
TCCGGTCCGCCGCGGCTTCTTTGCGACGAGGATGATCGGTGGGCCGGATCGAAGCGCGGCGGCACATGCAGGCGCCGCAAACGTTGCGGTTGCGGCTTTTCCTCTGGCTACTTGATTTGCCACTCGCCATAGTCGGGATGGACGGCGAGCCACGACAGTGGTGAGGAGATAGGGAGCGAATCGCATCGTGTCGGATCCACTGATCGCTTATTGCGGCCCCGCGGCGGTCCCGGACGATTTGTGGGCACGCTGGAATTTAGATCCGCTCTTGATCGCGGCGCTCGTGGCCTTGGCTTTGGCGGTCGCTCGCGGCCGTTCGGAGAACGCCCGTGCAGGTTGCGGAGCGATCGCGCTGATGGCGGTCGTCTTCGTCTCCCCACTCTGTGCGTTGTCATCGGCGCTGTTCTCGGCGCGGGTATTCCACCATGTCCTTCTGGTGGCCGCCGTAGCCCCGCTTCTGGCGTTGGCGTTTCCGCTGCGGCGTGCAGGCTCGCCGCCGCTCTCCGTGCTCGCCGTCGTGCATGCGGTCATCCTTTGGCTCTGGCACGCGCCGGGCCCTTATGATTGGGGCCTTGCGACCGTGCTGGCCTACTGGCTGATGCAGGGCTCGCTGCTGGGGAGCGGTTGGCTTATGTGGCGAGCGATCCTGGCGCCGCGGGCGCAGCCGGGCCCGGCGCTGATCGCGCTCGTGGCAACGGTCGCGCAGATGGGACTTCTCGGCGCGCTGATCGTGTTCGCGGCCCGGCCGCTTTACGCGGTGCATTTTACAAGCACGTCGCCATGGGGACTCTCTCCGCTCGCCGACCAGCAACTTGCCGGGCTGCTGATGTGGGTGCCGGCGATGCTACCTTATGTCGGCGTGGGGCTCTGGCTCGCCTGGTCGAGCCTGCGGCCCGCAGAGCCGGTCCGCTGACTCTCCTTTTCAAGTTCGTTCATCTCGCGGCGATCGCGATCTGGTCAGCCGGGCTGATTGTCCTGCCGTTCATGTTCCGGCAGCGCCGGCTGATCGAGGTGGGAGGGGAACTGGACCGGCTGCACCGGATGACGCGTTTCGTCTATGTCGAGATGGCCTCTCCCGCCGCCTTCGTTGCCATCGCCAGCGGCACTGCGCTGATCTTTCTCCAGTCCACGTTTCAGGAGTGGTTTTCCACGAAGATGGTCCTTGTCGGGGCGATGGTGATGCTGCACGTCGTCGCCGGCCTCGTGCTTGGGCAGCTCTTCCTGGCGGATGGCCGCTTTGGCCGCGTTTCCTATGTCGCGCTATCCAGCGGCCATATCGTGCTGATCACGGCAATCATCTGGATTGTGCTTGCCAAGCCGCATATCGACTCCAACCGGTTTGCCACGGATCTGTTCAGGCCCGGGGCGCTTGGTCAGTTCTTCGGCGATACCAGAACACCGACGCCATGATCGAAGACGAGCTTGCCCCCGTGCCAGCCGGCGAAGCCCGTCATCACCGCGGCCAGGCCCGACAATGCGAGGCCGTGCGGCAGGATCGATTGGGGATCGGTCAGCCGCAGGCCCCAGCTGGCCCCGGCGATCGCGACCAAGGTCATCGCCGCCACGGCGTGCGACCAGCTCGCTTCCAGGACGCGGATGCCACGCACGAGCAGGAGTTCCGCCGTGCCGGCGATGCTGGCCGCAACGCCGGTCCAGAAGGCGATGCCGGCCGACCAGATACCGACCCGCGCCCAGAAAGGGTCGCCCGACCACCAGTAGAAGACATCGACGCCGAGAGTCGCGAGCACGAACGCAATCGGGAAATGCACCATCATCACGTGGATCGGATGACCGACCACGGCGACCGCCGATCCGACATCGAGCCGGAGCAGCTCGAGCAGAACCGGACTTTCGCGCGGGATCGCCGGATCGTCTGTCGTCGCCATGCTGCTCGGTCTCCCCACTCTTCACGCAGGATTCGTAACCTCTCGCGTCCGGTGGTTCAACTCGTATTGGCCGTGGCGCTGGCCAGCTGCGGCGGGCCACTGTCGGCGCTGTCCGCCGCCGGGCCGGCGGCGGATGCGATCGCCACAATGTGGTGGGTGATGCTGGCGGGCTCCGCGGCGATCTTCGCGCTGGTCCTTGGCCTCTTCGCGCTGGTGATCCTGCGGCCGGGCTGGGGCTCGAGCGTATCGCCGGCACGCTGGATCGTGCTGGGTGGCCTCGTCCTGCCGGGCGTGATCCTGACGCCGCTCGTTGCCTATGCGCTGGTCACTGGCGAGCGTCTTCTGCCGCTGCCGGGGACTGCCCGGCAGCGTATCGAAGTCGAGGGCCGGCAATGGAGCTGGACCTTCCGTTATCCTGGCGAAGGCGGGGTGAAGACCGTGAATGTCCTGCACCTGCCCGCGGGCATGCCGGTCGACATCGCAGTCAGCAGCGTCGACGTCATCCACTCCTTCTGGATTCCGCGCTTTGCCGGCAAGATCGACGCGGTGCCGGGGCATGTGAACGTCCTGCGCATCCAGGCCGATGAACCGGGCCGGTATGAAGGACAATGCTCCGAATTCTGCGGCATCGGTCACCCCCGGATGCGGTTCGCCGTCATCGTCCATCCGGCGAATGACTTTTCCGCAGCGCTCGCCCAGGCGGCCGCGTCCTCCAAGGTAAAAGAATGAGCGCGTCCGTCGATCGACCGCCACAGCGAAGCCCGGCGCTGCGGCTGCATCGACAACTCGCCGCGATCTGGGCGACTGGGCCAGGGCTGCAGCGCCTTGCCGCGGTCAACCACTCCGTCATCGGCCTGCGCTTCATGGCCACGGCGTTCATATTCTTCGCGATCGGGGGCGTGCTCGGCATGCTGACCCGTGTCCAGCTCGCGACTCCCACAGCCGACTTCATGGCGCCGGAGACCTATAACCAGGTCTTCACCATGCACGGGTCGATGATGCTGTTTCTGTTCGCCATCCCGCTCGTGGAGGGCGTGGCGGTCTATCTGACACCTAAGATTCTTGGCGCGCGCGACCTCGCCTTCCCGCGGCTGACGGCTTTTGGCTACTGGTGCTACCTGTTCGGCGCCACGATCCTGACGGGCGCGCTGCTCGCCGGAGTCGCGCCGGATACCGGCTGGTTCATGTACACGCCGCTCAGTTCGAACGTCTACACGCCAGGCATGAACGCCGACGTCTGGTTGCTCGGCGTGACCTTCGTCGAAATCTCGGCGCTGGCGTTCGCCGTGGAGATCATCGTCTCAATTCTCAAAATTCGGGCGCCGGGCATGTCGCTCGACCGGATGCCGATCTTCGGCTGGTACATGCTGATCACCGCGCTGATGATGGTGGCGGCGTTCCCGCCGCTGATCCTCGGTTCGATCCTGCTCGAGGTCGAGCGGGCCTTCCATCTGCCATTTTTCGACCCGACACGGGGCGGCGATCCGCTGCTGTGGCAGCACCTGTTCTGGCTGTTCGGCCATCCGGATGTCTACATCATCTTCCTGCCGATGGCCGGTGTCCTGTCGACGATCATTCCGGTCCTTGCCGGCGGGCCGCTCGTCGGCTACCGGGCGATCGTCGTCGCGATCATTGCCCTCGCCTTCGTGAGCTTCGGCATCTGGGTGCATCACATGTTCACTGTCGGCATCCCGCATCTCGCTCTCGCCTTCTTCTCCGCGAGTTCGGCGATCGTCGCGGTACCGACGGCGGTCCAGGTCTTCGCGTGGCTCGCAACGCTGGCGCATGGCAGGCCACACTGGAACGTGCCGATGCTGTACGTGTTCTGCTTCTTCTTCATCTTCGCGATGGGCGGGTTGACCGGCGTAATGCTGGCCATGGTGCCGTTCGACTGGCAGGCGCATGACAGCTACTTCGTCATCGCCCACATGCACTACGTCGTGGCCGGGGCTCTCGCCTTTCCGATGCTGGCGGCGCTCTATTATTGGCTGCCGCTGCTGACCGGACGCATGGCGATGAACCAGCTGTCGGTACCCGCCTTCTGGCTGGTCTTCGTCGGCTTCAACCTGACCTTCTTCATGATGCACCTGACCGGACTGCGCGGCATGCCGCGGCGCATCTATACTTATTCGGGGGATGAAGGCTGGAACTCGCTCAACCTGCTGTCCTCGGTGGGCGGGTTCATCATGACGATCGGTTTCGCATTGGTGGTGATCGATCTTCTGGCGCAACTTCGCTACGGGCGTCGCACGCGTCGCGATCCCTGGAAAGCCGAGTCGCTGGAATGGGCCATGCCGATTCCACCAGCACCGTATAATTTCGCCTCAATACCTTTTGTCAGGGCGGGACCGGACCGTACCGCTCCCGAGGGCCTCGCGGCATCTTTGGCGCGAGGCGAGGGATATCTTGGTTTTGTGCGCAACGGGTGGCAGGAGACGCTGGGCGTGCATATGACGTCCGGGGCGCCCGAGCAGCTCATCGTGCTGTCGCGCCCGACCTACCTGCCATTCTACACGGCGCTCGCCACCTCGGTGGCGGTGTTGGCGATGCTGTTCCAGTTCTATTTGTCGGCGCTCGCCGCAGCGCTGGTGGTTGCCGGGCTGCTCGTGCTGGCGGGGCAGAGTGCCGGGCTGAACCGGGACTACGGCCCGCTGCCCGTGGGCCAGGGCGTGAGCGTGCCGCCGCATACCGAACTGGAGGGTTCGCCGCCGTGGTGGGCGCTGATCTTTACGCTGATCGCCGACGGCACGCTGTTCGTGTCCCTGCTGTTCGGGACGCTCTATCTCTGGGTCTCCGCGCCAAACTGGCCGCCGGCGCAAACATTCACACCCAATCTCGGGCTCGCCCTCGCGGCCGTCGTGGCCCTCGTCGCCGCCGCGACGGCGGCCCGTGGATCGCAGCGGTCGATCAGCGCCGGCGGGATGGCGCTCGGCTGGATCGGTCTCGCCGCTATCGGGCTTGTCGTTGTCATCGCCGTGGTCGTTGGGCTGATCAGCGGCATCGTCCCGCGCCCGACCGAGCACGCCCTCGGCGCAACCGCGGCCGCGCTCTTGGCCTATGTCACCTTTCATGCCGGCATCGGCCTGCTGTTCCTCCTCAGTAACCTCCTGCGCCTCCGCGCCGGCTTTCTGTCGTCCCGGCGGTCTATCGATCCGCGCCTGACCCGGCTCTGGCTCGACTACACGGTCGTGTCCGGCGTGATCGCGCTCGGCCTCGTGTCGGCACTGCCCGCCCTGGTGAGGAGCCTGGGGACATGACGGCGCGCACGGCTCCCGTTCCGCCGGGATATCTCTGGTGGCTCGCGGCCGGGTTCCTCGTCTGGGGCAGCGCGCTCGTCGTTGTCTACGCCGTCCATGGCATCGGTTGCACCTTTGCCTGGTCGACCGGCCCGCTGCGGCTTGGCCTTGCCCTTGTACTCTTCGCGCATCTGGCCGTGATCGGCTGGATATGGCACCGTCTCGGCGGCGTCGACCCGAGCCGCGATTCCGGCCAGACCGGCGTATTCTTGCGCATGGCAGCCGTCTGGGCGACCATCGCCGCATTCGCCACCACAATCTTTACCCTTGGCGCGACGCCGCTGCTTACTGTATGCCTGTGAACGGCGCGTAGGCGCATCGCAAGCGCCGGGCAGTGAATAATCGCTCCGAAATTACACTGTCATGCCTGGACTTGTTCCGGGCATCCATGCGCCGCGGTCGTCGCCAGGCTCCTGAAATACATGGTTTGACCGCACTACGTGGATAGCCGGGACAGGCCCGGCCATGACGTCCTTTTGTACCTGAGGTTCATTCGATTGTTCGCGGACGAGTCCTAACTTGCTGGCACGTTTGGAGCCCATCTATGCCGGTGTTCGGAATAGACGGCTTGAGAAGGCGCCGGGAACGTCGGATCGGCGATGGCGCCCACGGCGACCGCCACCATTTCCGGTTTGCGGTCGGGCTTCCAGTACACCGTCGACCCACAATGGGGACAGAAGTAGAAGGTGACCGGGTACCCGCTATCCGATGCTCGAATATAGGCCTTGCGCTCGCCGGCCACCGCTACGTTTTCACGCTGAAAGAACGCGGCAATCCCGTAGGTGCTACCTGTTCGCTGCTGGCATTGGAGACAATGGCACAGCGAGACGCTAGTCGGATCTCCTGAACAGCTCGCGGTAAGCTGCCCGCAAACGCATGTCGCAAGCCGCGTCGGCATCATATCCTCCTTCCGGCGCTCTCGCCGCGGGGCCGACCCCCGCAGTATAGACACTACGCGGCGTCGTTCGGGCCGGAAAACATGAAACCGACGAGGTCGGCGGTGTAGATTGCGGATCATGGGACAGGCCTTGCTCGACGATCTCGAAGCCGCACTTGGGCAAAACAGGTGGCTCGGGGAGATCCTTGAAGGGTTCGAGGAGATTGCCTTGCCCGACAGTTGGCTCGTCGCCGGCAGCATCGCACAGACAATCTGGAATTTGGCTTGCGGACAGCCCGCCGAGCTCGGCCTCAAAGACGTCGACCTCATATATTTCGATGACCAAGAATTATCGTTCGACGCCGACGCCGGTCATGAGAGACGCCTCCGTGACCTATTTCGACGCCTTCCGATAAAACTCGATGTCAAGAACGAAGCGAGAGTCCACCTTTGGTACGAAGAGCGCTTCGGCTATGCAATCGAGCCTTACCTCTCCAGCGCCGACGCGATCGCAACCTTTCCAACCACTGCAACCGCCATAGGGGTACGTCAGATACGCGGCAAATTGGAGTGCTGTGCCCCCTTCGGACTTGAGGATCTGTTCGGCCTCATTGTCAGACCGAACAAAAGGCAGATAACACGCGCTATTTACGAGGCGAAGGTCGATCGGTGGTGTTCAATTTGGCCTCGGCTAACCTTCCTACCGTGGGAGCAGATGATCCAACCTGTACGATAGCGCGTCTTCCGGCGCTTCGCGCCTTAGCCGCGGGCCGGCGAGGGGCGGGCAGCGACGGCGTAGCGCGGGCGCAGCAGGAGAAGCGAGCCGAAGGCGGCGAGGCAAAGCCCGGCGGACAATCCCACCGCCCCGACCCCGACCCGGTCGAGCAGCAAGCCGAACAGGAACGGCGATGCCGACTGAAGCACGCGGGCCGGCGCCGACAGCAACCCGCTGCGCAGCCCGTAGCCGTGCGGCCCGAACAATGCCAGCGGCAAGGTGCCCTTGGCGATCGTGATCAGACCGTTGCCGGCACCGTGCAGCAGCGCAAACGCGACGATCCCGGGGACTCCGAACAGGACGACGAACGCGGCGCCGATTGGATGCAGCACCGAAGCGAAACGCGCCGAAGCAATCGGGTGGAACGAGCGCAAGAGCCCGAACTCAACGAGGCGCGCGCCGACCTGGGCCGGACCGACTAGCGCCGCAGCGGCGATTGCCGCGGTCGAGGATGCACCCGCCGCCTGCAGCAAGGCCGGCAGATGTGCCGCCATCGCTCCTTGCACGAACCAGGTGGCGGCGAAAAAGAAGGCCAGTATCGGCATCGCCGCGCGCGGCGGCTCGGCCGCCGGCAATTCGGTCGCGGCTTGCGGCAGCCCGGCCGGGGTTCCATGGCGCGGGATCGACAGCCAGTTCAACGGGGCGGCGAGCAGGATGTTCAAACCGGCCCAGGCCAGGCAGGCCGCGCGCCAACCGAATTCGTGCAGCAACACTGCGCTCATCGGCCAGCCGATCGTGCTGGCAAAGCCGGCAATCAGGGTAATCCCGGTGATGCAGCTGCGGGCCTCTCGGCCATAGAGCCAGGTCAAGGCAGCAAAGGCCGGATCGTAGAGACCCATGCCGATGCCAAGGCCGAGTACCGCCCAGGCGATGACGAGCCCTGCGATTCCATGCGCAGCAGCGAGGATCACCAAGCCCGCGGCGATCACCAGGTTCGAGGTGGCCAGAAGAACGCGCCCGCCGTGGCGGTCGATCAGCCGACCGACTGATGGGCCGACCACCGCCGACAGCAGCAATGCCCCTGAAAACAGGCCAAAGAACACGCTGGTCGGCAGATGCAGCGCGCCGGCAATCGGCGCGCCGAGTATTGCCGGCATGTAATAGCTCGATGCCCAGGCGATGGTCTGCGTTGTACCGAGCGCGACGACGACGATCGCTCGGTGGGTCTTCACCCCGTCAACCTTGGCAGGATTCTCATTTGAGTGCGTCGAGAGTGCGACGCAGCTGCCAGGCCAGCGGGAGCGTCAATAGAACGACCGCGGCGACGAGCAGCATCGCCGCAGGGAGGCTTATCGCGTCGCCGATCAGTCCATATAGCGCCGGCGACAAGGCGCCGGCGCCGATCGTCCCCGTGTAGAAAACGCCAAAGGCGCTCTCCCGGCGCTCGGCGGTTACGAGCTCGGGCACGGTGCCGTAGAGCACCGATGACGTGCCATTCAGCGCCACGCCGATGATCGGCAACAGCGCCAAGGCGACACCGATCGGCACCGGAAGAAGGGCCAGGATGCCCGCCGCTGTGGCCCCTTCGGTGATGAAAACCGTTGCCAACACTCCCCGACGCGCCCCGACGAAGCCGCAGACGAGCTTGCCGGCAGCGCCACCGGCGAAGACCAGTGTCAGCGCGACGCCGATTTCCGGAAGCCCGGCACCTTTTGCGCGCAACAGAAACGGCAGAAAGGTCAGAAAACCCATCCGCGTCGCACTGTCGATGACGCCGATGGCGAGGAGCAAGGCGAAGCCGCTGCGCGGCGGATTACTCCATTCGTGGGTTTCACTTTTCGACGATGCGGCATCGGTGCGCTTGCCGCCTGCGGCGGGCGCGCTCCACGGCGCAAGCAGGATGGCACCGGCGCCGAGCAACGCGATGATGCCCACCGCTCCCGTCGCCAAACGCCAGGACATCACCGCAATCAAAGCAGCGGTGATCGCTGGCAGCGCCATCTTGCCGAGATCTCCGGCAAAATTGTAGGTGCCCAGCGCGCCGCGCGAGCGCGGCCCCTGATAAGCTGCGGCAACGAGACTCGACGCGATCGGATGTTGGGTGCTCGATCCGAGGCCCCCGAGGATCAGCGCGAGGACCAGTATGGCCAAGGTTGAGCTTGCGCCAAGAGCCAGATAACCAGCCCCGGCGACAGCTGTGCCGGCCGCGAGCACACTCGGCCCGCCTATCCGCTGCGCCAGCTTGGCTGCCGGGACCTGCAAACCCGCCATCGCGCCGGCATAGAGCGCGCGCAGGACGCCTATCGCGGCATAGGTCAACGCGAACTCCGTCTGCACGATCGGGAGAAGCAGGTAAAGCGTGTCGGTCAAGCCATCATGGAGCGCATGGGCGCCGCAGGCGACCCAGAGCGCTTGCCTTCGGCCGCGATTGGAAGTGTCCGTACGGCCGGCTGCCGTCGAGAGATCCGTGGTCGTCATAACGGAGTTTTTCCCATCATGACGGTTTGATGACAAACCA
>DATEQL010000876.1:0-2330 GCA_035272665.1 Allostellaceae bacterium | reverse complement strand
GATCGCCGGCGTGCTGATCGCCGACTACCTGCTCGTCAAGCGGGGGCGCATCGATCTCGTCGCCTTGTTCGAGCCCAATGGCTCCTATTGGTACTGGAAAGGGGTCAACCCGGTTGCGGTGATTTGGACGGCACTCGGCTTCCTCGCCTACATGTTCGTGATCCCCGCCGAATGGATCCGGGTGGTCGTCACACTGCTCGCGACCGGTGCGGGTTACTGGGCGACGATGCAGCTGTTGTCGCCGCGCTTCATCGAGCTCGCGCGCGCCGCGCACCCGGGCGAGCAGCGCGAAGCGGTTGAGGATCTCGATTGGGAGCTCGCCTTGCGCTGAGGCCGGGCGCCGCGGCGCCGTTCGAACTCGGCGGTTGTTGACAACAAGAAGGCGGCGGAGCTTGCTTCCTCGTGATTATCGGCGACGGCCGAGGGAGGCCGACCATGCAAGGCGATGCGACCGTTATCGTGCACCTCAACGCCGTGTTGAAGAACGAGATGACCGCGATCAATCAATACTTTCTTCATGCCCGCATGCTGGAGCATTGGGGCGTCGTCAAGCTCGGCGCGCACGAGTACGATGAATCGATCGACGAAATGAAACACGCCGACATGCTGATCAAACGCATCCTGTTCCTCGGCGGCGAGCCCCGTCTCGAATTGGAGAAACTGTTGATCGGCCAGACCGTGCCGGAGGTCCTCGAGTGCGATCTGCGGCTCGAGCAGCTGGCGATGCCTCAGCTGCGCGAGGCGATTCCCTACTGCGAGAGGGTGCGCGACTTCGTGACCCGCGACTTGTTCGCCCAGATCCTCGAGGGCGAAGAGGAGCATGTGGATTTCCTCGAGACGCAATTGGAGCTGATCGGCAAGATCGGGCTCGAAAACTACATCCAGCTGCAATCCCAGGCCGCCAGCTGAGGATAGTCGGCAGCCCTCGGCCGGCTCGCCGACCCGCTTGGCGGCGACGGGAAACGAGACGATAATGCCGCGGGAATTCACCGCGAACGGGCGTGCGGAGACCCGCGGACGGCGCGCAAAGGAGGCAACAACGATGTCATCGGTCAACGGGCGCTACAATGTCGGCGGGATCTATCTGCCGCGACCATTCAAGGTGCGGCGGCTCGGTCATTTCGGGTTCAACGTCGAGAAACTACCCGAGGGCCGCGAATTCTATGGCGACCTGCTCGGCTTCACCGCCTCCGACACGCTTGATTTCTCGCGGGCGCCTTGGTACCCAAAGGATGCCGATCTTGGTGATCCGCGCGGCTACTTCATGCGCTACGGCACCGACCACCACGCCTTCGTGCTCTTCCCGAAGAAGGTGATGGACCACCGCGCCGACCGCAAATTCGCTCCGGAAGTCACGATCAACCAGATCACCTGGCAGTGCGGCAGTCTCAAGGAGATCGTCGACGCCCGCACCTATTTCCAGGAACAACAGGTCCGCGTTCAGCGCGTCGGGCGCGACATGCCGGGCAGCAATTGGCACGTTTATGTTTATGATCCCGACGGCCACACCAACGAGTTCTACTACGGCATCGAGCAGATCGGCTGGAACCGGCTGAGCAAGCCGCGCGACATGTATTACCGCGGCTTTCAGGAAAAGCCGCCGCTGCCCCAGATGTCCGAAGCGGCCGAGCTGGCCGAGGCGGAGGCCAAGGGTATCGCGGTGCTCTCAGGCCACCGCCCGCAAGACACCCTGCCGCCGAATTACGACGTCGGGGGCGTGCTGCTGCCGCGGCCGTTCAAGATCACCAAGATCGGCCCGGTCGGTCTCTTCGTCGACGATGTCGACCGGGCCGAAGCTTTCTACACTGAGCGGGTCGGCTTTGTCCGCAGCGAGGCGACGACGTATCAGGGCACCCGCTGCGTCTTCCTGCGCTGCGGCGCCGAGCACCACAGCCTCGGGCTCTTCCCGAAGGAGCTGCGGCGCCGGCTAGGCCTCAGCGAACGCAGCACCTGCATGTCGTTCGGCGTCGAACTCGGCAGCTACGCGCAACTGCGCGAGGCCGTCGCGTTCCTCAAATCGCGCGGCGTGCGCTTTGTCGATTCGATCCCGCCCGAGCTCTACCCCGGCATCGACTATTCCGCTTTCGCGCTCGATCCCGACGGACACTGCATCCAGCTCTACTACTACATGGAGCAGGTCGGCTGGGACGGCCGGGTCCGGCCGCAATCGGCGCGCCGCCAGATCGAGCGCCAATGGCCTGCGGCGTTGGAGCCGCTCTCGGACACCTATGTCGACCAGGTCTTCCAAGGCCCGCTCGGGTAAGTCGGCGGTCGGCTCGTGACACCTGAAGCTTACCTCGATCGCGTCCGGGCACTGCTGCCGGTGCTGC
>DATEQL010000875.1:0-12108 GCA_035272665.1 Allostellaceae bacterium | reverse complement strand
ACCACGGTCCCCATATATTCGTGGCCGATCGTGAAGTTCTTGTGGAACGGCAGGCCGCCCTCGACCATGGCGGGGACGCCGTGGCGCAGGATTTCGAGGTCGGTGGCACATATCGCCACGGCGTCGATCCGCACCAGGACTTCGGCGGCGCCCGGCTGGGGGACCGGCTTGTCGACCAGAAAAATCTCCTCGGGTCCGCCCAGCACCCAGGCCTTCATTCGGTCCGGGACAGGGAATTCGTTGGTGAGAAAAGACTGATTTGACATCGCTCGTTCCTTGGGTCGTCGCCGGTGCTGGGTTATAGAGTGCGGCCATTCAGCGCGCCAGCGGGCTGCGCCTAACGGGGGAGGACATGAGGAATCACCGGACCGCGGTGCTCGGCGGGTCGGGCTTCATCGGCCGCTATATCGTCAAGCGGCTCGCCGCCGGCGCCGACGTCGTCGCGGTGGGTTGCCGCAATGCCGAAGCAGCCAAATTCCTGAAGCCGATGGGCGATGTCGGGCAGGTCGTCCCGTTGAACATCGCGATCGGCAACGAGTCGCTGCTGCCCGCCTTCCTCGCCGGCAATGATGCGCTGGTCAACTGCGTCGGTATCCTGCGGGAAAGCGGATCGCAAACCTTCGATCTGGTCCACCATACCGGCCCGGCCCGGCTCGCGCGCTTCGCTCGGGAGGCCGGGGTCGAGCGCTTCGTCCATATTTCGGCGATCGGCGCCGATCCTCGTTCGTCCTCGGCCTATGCCCGAACCAAGGCGGCCGGCGAGCAGGCGGTGCGCGACGCCTTTCCAACCGTCACGATACTGCGCCCGTCGGTCGTGTTCGGTCCCGAGGATCAATTCTTCAACCGCTTTGCGGCGATGGCGATGATCTCCCCGGTGCTGCCGCTGATCGGCGGCGGCGAAACCCGGTTTCAGCCGGTCTATGTCGGCGACGTTGCCGACTCCGTAGTCAAATGCCTCGAAGATCCGGCGACGGTCGGGCGCGTCTACGAGCTCGGTGGCCCGAAGGTCTATACCTTCCGCGAGATCCTAGAGCTGCTGCTGAGCGAGATCCATCGCAAGCGCTGGCGAATCGACCTCCCGTTCGGTCTTGCCGCCTTTCAGGCGCGGCTGACGTCGATGCTCCCGAACCCGCCGCTGACGCCGGACCAGGTGGAGCTCTTGAAGAGCGACAACATCGTGTCCTCCGGAGCGATGAACCTGGCGAGCCTCGGCATCGCGCCGACAGCCGCCGAGGTGGTTCTGCCGACTTATCTAGACCGTTTCCGGCGAGGCGGCTGGGAGCGGCGACCGCGCGGCTGAGCCTTGAGCCGGCGGCGACGGCGCCGAAGGGACGAAAGAGAGAGTGCCGCCCTCTCCCGTACCCTGCCGCTCAGGGAAACTCAGGGCAAAAATGTTTCCTAAGCTCTGGAGGGCAAGCTGATCGGCCGGATCCGTCTGCCGGAGAGCACTGCCGATCTGTGCTTTGGCGGACTCAAGCACAACCGGCCGTTTATGGCAGCCCAGCCAGTCGCTCTATGCGGTTTAGGTCGGACGCAAGGGGCGGCACCGGGGTGACCGGCAGCCGCCAATCCAACGGTGAGATTGTCAAATTTTGTCACCGGGGAATTTCCCATCGCACTAGCCCGTTTGATCGTTATCTTTTTTTCGGCTTTAACAGTAATTATGGCAGCGTTGTGAACACTAAGGCTAAATAGCGGATAATATATGACTTCGTGGCGAAATAAAAAATGTGAAGGTGGACGGAAGCAAATGGTCGACAATCCGTTCTAGAGCTCGACGGCATGATGCCGCCTACTCTAGGAGAAATCGATGTTGAAGCTTTCGCAGTTGCCCATTGGGCTGCTGGCGCTGACAATCGCCGCGCCGGTCTTTGCTCAGTCGACCACGACAACGACCAATCCGACCCCGCCCGCCGCGACAATAGCGCCGGCTGTGCCTGCCATGCCGAAGGCCCCGGATTCCTCGTCACGCAGCACGGCAGCTGTGCCAAAGGCGGAATTGGTCGACATCAACACCGCAACGGCCGCGGAATTGAAGGCGCTGCCCGGGATCAGCGACAGTGATTCCGCGAAAATAATCCAGGGTCGGCCGTACGCCGACAAGAACCAGCTCGCTTCACGGCACGTGGTTTCCGAAGCGACGTACGACAAAATCAAGGATCACGTCGTCACTAAGCAGCCCAAGTCGTAAAAGCCGCCATTGCGGGACCGCGGCACCAGCACTAACCGCGGTCCCGCAACTTGCTGTCTACGGGCGCAGCACCTTGAGGCCGCGCTGATCGAGCAACGCGTCGATCGTCGGCTCGCGACCGCGAAACTCGCGATAGAGGTCCATTGGATCGCGCGTGTCGCCGGCGCTATAGATGGCTTTGAGACGCGCCGCAAGCTCGGGATCGAAGACATTGCCTGCTTCGGTAAAGGCCGCGAAGCCGTCGGCTTCCAGCACCTCCGCCCACAGATAGGCGTAGTATCCAGCGGCATAGCCACCGCCGGCGAACAAATGCTGGAAGTGTGCCGGGCGATGGCGCAGCCCGATCTCTTGCGGCATGCCGATCCGGTCGAGCCATTCGCGTTCAAACCCCGCAATATCCAATGTCTCGGGCGACGGTTCGCGGTGAAGCTCGAGGTCGAGCAAGGCAGAGCCCGTGTACTCCACGGTCGCAAAGCCCTGGTTGAAGGTTCGCGCCGCGAGCAGGCGGCGCAGCAGGTGCTCCGGAATGGGCTCTCCACTCTGGTAGTGGCAGGCGTAGCGGCGCAATGTCTCCGGCGCCGCCATCCAGTGCTCGAAAATCTGCGACGGAAACTCGACGAAATCCTGACGGACGGCGGTGCCGGATTGCGAGCGGTAGCGCACTCGGCTCAACAGCCCGTGCAGCCCGTGGCCGAATTCGTGAAACAACGTCTCAGCGTCGTCGAAACTCAAGAGGGTCGGCTCGCCTCTTGTGAAATTATTGTTGTTGACGACGATTGGAGTGACCGCGCCGTCGAGGGTTTCCTGATCGCGGTAGCGGCTCGACCAGGCGCCGGACCGCTTGCCGGTCCGGGCGAAATTGTCGTGCAGGAACATGCCGACGTGCTCACCTGCGCTGTCGCGGACTTCCCAGATCCGCACGTCTGGATGGTAGACGGGCAGATCATCGCGCTCGGTGAAAGTGACGCCGAATAGCCGGCGGGCGGTGTCGAATGCCGCCTGAACCATGTTGTCGAGGACGAAATACGGCTTCACCACGGACTCGTCGAGGCCGTATTCCGCCTGCCGGACCCTTTCGGCGTAGTAGCGCCAGTCCCACGGCTCGATCGGCTCATTCAATCCTTCGGCTCGAGCGACAGCCTCAAGCCTTGCCTGCTCTTCGCCGGCCTTGTCCTTGGCCGGCTCCCAGACCTGCAGCAGCAAGCGCTCGACCGCGGCAGCGGTCTTGGCCATCGAGTCGTCGAGCCGGTAGGCGGCAAAATTATCGTAGCCGAGGAGCCGGGCCTGCTCGGCGCGCAATGTCACGATCTCGCGAATGAGCGGCCGATTGTCACGCGAGCCGTCGTGGGCGCCGCGCGCCGTCCACGCTTGCCAGAGAGTTCGGCGCAAATCGCGGCGCGAAGAGAACGTCAGAAAGGGCTCGGCGGCGGACCGCGCGAGGGTCACGACCCAGCGCCCCTCGATCCCCCGTTCCTTGGCCGCTTGCCCCGCGGCGACGCGGGCGAAGTCGGGAAGCCCGTCGAGATCGGCCTCGTCGAGCACCAGCTGCCAATCGCGCTCATCGTGCAGCACGTTCTGCCCGAAGAGGGTGTGCAAGGCCGCCAAACGCTCGGCGATCGCTGCCGTCCGCACTTTCTGTTCGGGGCGAAGCAATGCCCCGCTGCGCACCAGACGCAGATGCTGGCGCTCGAGGAGCCGCAGCTGGTCCCCAGCCAATCCAAGCGTCGCTCGCCCCGCATGAAGCTCGGCGATCCGGGCAAACAAGTCTTCATCGAGAGCGATTCGCATCCGATGCTGGGCGAGCTTGGGCGCGTAATCGCGGGCGATCGCTTCGAGCATCTCGTTGGTGTTGCTTGCATCGAGGTTGAAGAACACCCGGCTCACCCGGTCGAGCACACGGCCGCTGCGCTCCAAGGCCTCAATCGTATTGGCAAAGGTCGGGGCCACGGCCGAGCCGGTTATCGCGGCGATTTCGGCGCTTTGTTCGGCGATGCCGCGATCAAAGGCCGGCGGGAAGTGCTCGGGGCGAATGCGATCGAACGGTGGCAAACCGAACGGCGTGATCCATGTTTCGAAGAACGGGTTTTCGGTCATTCGAGAATCTCGGCTGGCATCGGTGATCCGAGCTTTCACCATGCTTCCCGGCCGCGTTGGGGACGGCCGAGCGGCCGGGTCTCGTGCGCAGCACGCTGCTCGGCTTCGTGCTTGTCGAACATCGCCTTGGCAGCGGCGTTGCGCTTGGCGCTGAATTCGGTACGATTGTCGCCGCACCACTGATAGGAGGCGGCGCGGCTCTGATTGAGGCCGCTGAAATGCGGCATCACATAACGCGCGTATAGCTCGTAGGACCGCTTGGTGGCCTCGAAATCCGTCCAGTTGTGCGCCTGCTGCAGAAAAGCCCCAAACGTTCCCTGCTTCTCATAGAGCCGTTCGATCAGCGCGATCGCGTCGTCGGGCGTGCCGCACACGCCGTAGCGGTTCTCGATAAACCATTCGAGAGGGTCCTTGCCCGCCGGCACAATAAAGCGCGGCTGGTTGTTGTTCAGATAGCCGAGATAGCGTTCGAAACCAAACTTGGCATTGGCAAACGCCCGCTCGCGGGTCTCCGCGATGTGCATCGGCCCGACGAGGCGCAGCCGGTTCGGGTCCATCGTGCGGCCATGCTCGGCCGCGATGTCGCAGGCGATCCGCCAGTTGCTGGCGAGCGCGTCATAGCCGAACGGGTTGGTCGCAGCGACGCAAATCATGCCGAGATCGTATTTGCCGGCCAGCCGCCCGCCGGACGGCGTAATCGCGCTGACCACCGCGACCTCCGGATAGGGCTTGGTATAGGGCAGAAGGTGCAGGCGGCAGCCCTCCATGGTGTACCACTCGGTCTTCTCGGTGACGATTTCGCCGCGGAACAAGCGCAAGATCACATCGATCGACTCCGCCATGCGGTCGCGCTGGGTCAGCGGATCGATGCCCATCATGATCGCGTCCGACGCCAGCAGCCCTGGGCCAGCGCCGAACATGACCCGGCCGCGCGTCATGTGGTCGAGCTGGACGATCCGGTCGGCGACCATCATCGGGTGGTGGTAGGGCAGCGAGATCACGCCGGTCCCGAAGCGGATGTTCTTGGTACGCTCGGCCGCAAAAGCGATGAAAATTTCCGGGGAGCTGATGATCTCGAAACCAGCGGAATGGTGCTCGCCGATCCAGGCTTCGTGAAAGCCGAGCTTGTCGAGCCACGCCATCAGTTCGAGATCGCGCTCGAGGCACTGGGTCGGGTTCTCCTCGTTCGGATGGAACGGCGGCAGAAAGATCCCGTGGCGGAGATTGATCAGTGACATCGAGCCCTCGCTGGGTTAGGGGTCGTGTTTCGGGCAAGGCCCGAGAAAGGGGGCAGCATGGCCATCAAACGCGAGAAGATTCAACCCGCCGGGATCCATGTCAGGATGATGGCGGGCCAGGCGGCCTATACCCAGGTGGTCACGGTCAGCGGCACCGGGAAGATGATCTTCGTCGCCGGGCAGCTCGCCCGCGACCCGGACGGCAATTGTGTCGGCAAGGGTGATATGCGCGCCCAGATCCAGCAGGTCGGGGAAAATATCAAGACCTGCCTGGAGGCCGCCGGCGCCACCCTCGCCGACATCATCAAGACCAATACCTATGTCACCAGCTTCGAGGAGTTTCAGAAGCACGGCGACATGCGCCTGCGCTATTTCGGCCCGGCCACGCCGACCAGCACGACGGTCGAAGTACGGCGCCTGGCGCATCCCGATTTTATGATCGAAGTCGAGGCGATGGCGATAGTCGACTGACCGAGCCCGCCCGCCCCAGCGATCACACCGGGCGCTGCGGCAACGGTGGGTAGTATTGTGGCGCCTCGGCGCGTTCGAACATCCCGTAGCTGCGGATGACCCGAATGCGGCGATGACGGGCGTCACTGTCCGGGGCCTCCCGTGCCGGCACGGCGGACGCTTCACGCCATGAGGCCAAGAGGACCAATTTGCCGCGCTGGTAGATGCTTTCGAAGACCTCCCACTCAACCAACCCTGCGGGCGATCCCAGGGCGGCGACATCTGGTGCGAGGGAATGGGAGACCCGCTCCGTCAGCGTGATGAGCTTGGCCGCATCGCACTCGGTTTCATCCAAACGCTGGTCGCGCAATATCCGCTCCGGGGGCAGTTGGTTGTCGGCAATCACTTCACCGACGCGCAGACGGTAATCCTGAAAGATCTCGAACCTGCCCTTTTCCTGGACTTCGTGATGGAGAGCCTGTGTGCGCCATCGGATCAGCGACTTCTCGTCCCGCCATGTAGACAGCGAGAGGAGCCAGCCCTCTCTGCGCTGACTCCCGAAACGTTCGTTGTCGATAAAGCCGTCGATGCGCTCGAGCTCGGGCCTTAGCATCGTGGCATAATGCAGATAATCGTCCCATCGCTCCGGCTTCGGCTTGACCTCGAAGATCACCGCGAACATCACGCCACTCCATCTCCGGCAGCGACAAAAGCTTCGATGTCAAGGTAGAATGCATAGTGGCTCCCCTGCAGGTGCATCAAGTGCGTCGCGCGGCTGATTTTGATGTCGCGACGGATCGGCGAGGTCTTGAGCGCCTCAAACAGCCAGCATGTATCCGCGTCGGTGCACATGCTGTCCCGTCCGCCGCAGATGATCGCGAGCGGCGCACGAATGAGCCCCGGGCCATAGGCAAGCTCCCCCGCCCAAGCGTCGACGATTTCCTGGAAGGCGCCGCTCGGCACCTTGACCGAATGAGGCGACCGAGTGTGACTTTCCGGATCCACGTCGAGATAGCATCCTCCCCGTACCTGGAAATGGCGCGACAGCAGGACCGGCGGCTCGCCTGGTGGGATGTCCGCGGTAATCGCTCCCACTGGTCATGCAGCGAAATGAGCCGCCATCCCGGCAGGCAGACGCGTTCTCCGCTCGCAGCGCGCCGAGCGATCGTCCCAAAGAAGACCAGCCGGTCGACGAGATCGGGACCACGGCCGGCAAGGCGCCCGGCGGCGGGCACCTGGCCAAGTTGACGCAGGCGCGGTTCCTGACCATGACGAAGCAGAGGCGGCGCGCCGGCCGAAGGGGGGCTAAGCGAAAGTCTCAAGCGCGAATTCTCTTGCGAAGCCATTAATCGCTTCGCCGGTCGGTGCGTTTATCGATTATCCACTGATCAGTGGCACGCAGTGTCGAGCTGGTGTCGGTTAGAGGCTGCGAGGGCATTGACCAATCTCGTCAGGTGCGTCTCTCCCAGGTCAAAATGCCCACTATCACTAACACCAGGATAATCGCCGTCACACTCCAAAAAATCTGCAACGGCTCACCCCTATATACCGGACGCCAGCTCGATCGGTACGGTTCTATTCGGACGCCCGTCAAAATGGAGTCACGCTATCCCGCGAGCTCTCACCCGAGCCCGCCCAGCCGACTTGTTCAACTTTCAACAAACCGATAAAGAACCCGGGAGTCGGTCTCGGAAACGAGGCGGGCTCCTTTTTCGTGTGAAGCTCGGCCGATGACGCCCGCGGCGCGCATAGAGTGGATCTCGGGCTGGCCGTAGCCGGCGGCGAGCAGCAGCTCCTGACTGTGCTCGCCGACCGCGGATGCGGGGCGCGGTTTCATCTTCTGCTGGCCTCTGATCCAGATCGGGCAGTTGACAGTTAGCGACTCCCGTCGGCGGACGGCACGAGCGCTTCACTGGCCAGGATCTGGGCGTCGTCGGCAATCTCGTCCATATCGGCAACAATGCCGAAGATCAGCCCCGCAGTGGCGAGGATCGATAACAAGCCGACGGCAGACGGGCGGCGGATAGTTGGTGATGAACACGCCGGCATCGGCGACCAGCCGGGCGCCAAGCTCTTCTCGTTGCGCCCGTCGAGCACGAAGTCGGGATTGCTCGGGAGCCCCGGTCCAACGCGCGGCGTCGCGCGTCGCCGGTAGGGCTCGCCCGTGCCCCGCGGCTCGATCTTGATCACCTCGGCGCCGAAATCCGACATCACCGGCGCCGCCGCGGGGCCGGCGATGAAGGTCGCGCAGTCGAGCACTTTCAAGCCGTCGAAGACGCGCTCACCCATCAAGGATCTTCGGCTCAAACCGCGAGGCGGAACCCGTCCCCGGCCGCACACTGCGACCCGCCGTGCGACCCGCAAAATGCGTGCCGATGACCCAGATCGGGTTGGCAGCAAAAAGTGGTACACATCTGACGAGGTAGAGGAGCGGCCTTCACCTTACGAGCCCATTCTCATGGTCCCGTGAGTGGGGCTCCACTGCTCTCCCCCGGTGTGTCCTGTCTCCCGACGAAATTTCCACAAAGGGGACAATAATGCGATCCCACCGACTGCGGACCCAAAAGCTGTTATGCGGCGTAGGGCTCTGCGCAATGGCGGTCAATGCCATTGCCCCGGTCGCCGCCGCTGCCGGGCAGAGCGGCAGCAACGACGGCGAGACAAAAACGCCGATCAAGCATGTCATCGTCATTATCGGCGAGAACCGCACCTTCGATCACCTGTTCGCTACCTATCACCCGGTCAACCAAGGTGAGACCGTGTTGAACCTGCTGTCGGAGGGCATCGTCAACGCCGACGGCACGCCGGGACCGAAGTATTCAACCGTCGCTCAGTCTCAGGCGCAGAATCCGATCGCCTATCAGATTAGCCCATCCGGGAAGAGCCCATATACGAGCCTGCCGGCGCCATTGGCCGGCGGCGGATATTTTCATAAGGGGCTTCCGCCCTTCTCGAATGTCGAGGATGCCTCGACATACGAGAACGGGCTGCCGCTGGACTATTACAAATATCTGACGACGGGAAAGGTCCCCCCGGTGATCCTCGGTCAGCCGGACATCCGGATCATGTACGACGGCAAAGACGTCAACCATCTTCCGCCGGGCCCGTACCAGCTGACCCCGGGCGTTGCCTACGACGACTACGCCGAAGACCCGGTTCATCGCTTTTATCAGATGTGGCAGCAGCTCGACTGCAGCGTCTCTGAAGGTTGCCGAAACGACCTCTTCCCTTGGGTCGAAGCGTCGGTCGGCGCGGGCAGCAACGGCAAGCCGCCGCCGGCGGGCTTTACCTATAAAGAGGGTGCCACGGCGATGAGCTTCTACAACGTCCAACAAGGGGACGTGCCCTATCTCAAGATGCTCGCCGACACCTACTCGATGAGCGACAACTTCCATCAGTCGGTGAGCGGCGGGACCGGCGCCAACCACATCATGCTCGGCACCGGCGACGCGATCTGGTTCAGCGATGGCAACCGCAATCCGTTGACGCCGCCGAACAACCAGCTCGTCGCCGAGGGCAGCCCGAACGCCGGGGTCGTCGACGAGATCGAGAACCCGAACCCGCTAGCCAACACGAACAACTGGTACATCCAGGATGGCTATGGCGGCGGCTCCCATGGCAAGCCTTCCTACGGCGGCGGCAGTTACACGATGTGCGCCGATTTGAATCAGCCAGGTGTCAAGCCGATCGTCGACTACCTGACGTCTGTGAATGTAAAGCCGAACTGCCAAGCGGGGTATTATTATCTGCTCAATAATTATAATCCGGGCTATTACGGCGACGGCACCAACGCATATGCCGATATCGGCAATCCGGCCAATAAGGTGTTCACAATCCCACCATCGAGCGTCCGAAATATCGGCGACGCCCTGTTGGCGAAAGGCATCTCGTTCGCCTATTTCGGCGACCAGTTCAATGCGTACCTCGCCAATCCCTTTAACAATTTCGTCAACCCGGGCAATAGATACTGCAACATCTGTAACTTCTTCCAGTATTCGACCTCGATGATGACCAATCACAAAGTGCGCAGTGCGGCTCTAAAGGACACGCTCGATCTATACGCCGATCTCATGAGGGGCGATTTGCCCGCGGTGTCATTCGTCAAGCCGAGCGGCTATCTCGACGGCCACGCGGGTTCGTCAAAGGTCGATCTGCTCGAAGGCTTTGTCAAAAAGATCGTCGACCTGGCTCAAGCTAACACGACACTCTGGGCCAGCACCGCGATCTTCATCACCATGGACGAAGGTGGTGGATTCTACGATTCGGGTTATGTGCAGCCGCTCGACTATTTCGGCGACGGCACGCGCATTCCGATGATCGTGGTTTCGCCTTACAGCAGGGGCGGACACATTTCACACACCTACACCGACCACGTCTCGGTACTGAAATTTATCGAGGCGAACTGGACCGTCCCACCGATCACCAAACGCAGCCGCGACAATCTGCCGAACCCGACCACCGGGACGGACCCCTATAAGCCGACGAATGGGCCGGCGATCGGCGATTTGATCGACTTGTTCCAGTTCCCCTAGGCGATAACATCCTGGGTGCGCAACGCGCGGATTTCGGAATCAGGGTAGCCCACGGCGCGCAGCACTTCGTCGCTATGTTCGCCTACTGTGGGGGCCGGGCGGGGCTTTAGCTTCTTCTGGCCTCTGATCCAGATCGGGCTGTTGACGGTCAGCGAGCTGCCGTCGGCGAACGGCACCAGTGCTTCGCTGGCGAGCATTTGGGGATCGTCGGCAATCTCGTCCATATCGGCGACGATGCCGAAAATCAACCCCGCGGTGTCGAGGATCGCGCGCCACTCGGCTTGATCCTTGGTCGCGAAGATGGCGTCGAGGATCCGGATCAGTTCGCGCGCATGCGCCTCGCGCGACGCGGCCGTGGCGAAGCACGGATCATCCAGCGCACTCGCCCCCAGACATTCCTTCAGCTTCTCCCAGCGCCATTCGTCGGCGGCGATCGACAGTAGGAGCCAGCGTCCATCGCGGCAGCGGTAATGGACCCTGAGCGCATTGAGCCCGTGCTCGCGCGGCGGCTGGGGTACCACCTTCTCGCCGCACAGTGCCGCCTGCACCGCGCAACCGTTCGCCCAGAGCCCATTCGCCAGCAACGACGAGCCGACATAGTTGCCCTTGCCGGTGCGCTCGCGCTGATAGAGTGCCGTGACGATGGCACCATAGGTCGCCATCGCCGAGGGGTGGTCGCCCATCCCCGGGAGGGACCGCGCCGGTGCAGTCTCCTCCCCGGCGCGCACCAGATGCATCAGGCCGGAGCGCGCCCACCAGGCGGTCGCATCAAACCCCGGCTTGTCGGCCTCGGGACCGGTTTCGCCATATCCGCTGAACGAGGCATAGATCAGCCGCTCGTTGATCGGCGCCAGATCCTCCCAGGTGATGCCGAGCCGGCGGCGGACGGGCGGCGGATAGTTGGTAATGAACACGTCGGCGTCGGCGACCAGCCGGCGCAGCACGGCCTGTCCCGCCGGCACGCGGAGGTCGAGCGCCAGGCTCTTCTTGTTCCGCCCGTCGAGCACAAAGCCGGGGTTGGTCGCGAGCCCTGGTCCCACGGGTGGCGTCGCACGCCGGCGATAGGGGTCGCCCGCACCCGGCGGCTCGATCTTGATCACCTCGGCGCCGAAATCCGACATCACCGTCGCCGCCGCCGGGCCGGCGATGAAGCTCGCGCAATCGATTACCTTCAGGCCCTCGAAGACGCGGCCACCCATCGCCGATCCCTTCATCAAACCGCGAGGCAGAACGAATCCCCGTCGCGCACCACATGACCGGCCGTGCGGCCGGCGAAATGCGTCCCGATGACCAGGGTCGGCGTCCCGGCCAGGCTGGTCAACATCGCTTCGCGGGTGTGGCGCGCTTGAGCTGGATCGGAATCGGCGGTCGAGGACCATTCCGGCCGAGCGATCTGACAGGGGTGGTGCATGAAGTCGCCGGTGATCAGCGCCTTCTCGCCGCGCGACTCGATGGCGATGCTGACATGGCCCGGGGTATGGCCGACGGTCGGCACGAGGCCGATCTCCGCGCCCAGCCGGTGATCGTACTCGACCAGCGTCGCGAGGCCGGCGTCGAGGATCGGCGTCACGGAGTCCGCCAGCACGAACGGCATGTCCTCGCG
>DATEQL010000874.1:0-4360 GCA_035272665.1 Allostellaceae bacterium | reverse complement strand
CGACCCGCTCGATCTCCGCCGTGCCGCGCTCCGCGGCATCGTGGTGCGAAAGGCCGTGCAACGCAGCATGGTAGAAGAGGTTCTGCTCAACCGTCAGGTCGAGATCGAGGGTCGGCTGCTGGAACACGACACCGATCCGCCGCAGGCACTCCGACGCCCGCTCGCGAATGTCCATGCCAAAGATGCGGATCACCCCTTCTCGCTGGAGATAGAGCCGGGTGGCGAGCGAGAAAAGCGTCGTCTTCCCGGCCCCGTTCAGACCGAGCAGCACCGTAAAATCGCCGGACGCGACCGAAAAGGAAACGCCATTCAACACCCGGCGCGGCCCAAAGCGGTGGCCGAGGCCCTCGATAGAGAGGGCGGGATAAACCGTCACCGGACACTCATGGGCGCGACACCACTCCCCACGGCGACTGGCCAACGGGGACCGACTTGATCGCTTTCAGGGATCCAACGTCGATCACCGTGATGTCGTTGCTGACCCCGTTCGTCGTATAGAGGCGGCTCTGATCCGGGTTGAACGCGAGGCTCCATACCCGTTGCCCGACTAGCAGATAATGCATCACCTCATAGCTCTGTGCATCGATTACGGCAACGCGGTTTGCGGGTCCGAGCGCGACGAAGGCCAGTTTGCGATCGCGGGTGATCGCGATCCCGACCGGCTGGATCGCCTCGGTCGGCACCCCAGGAACGGCGAAACTGATACGCTTGATGATCTCGCGTTTCGCAGCGTCGACGACGCTTACCGTCCCGCCGATTTCGGCCGAAACCCAAAATTGCGCGCCATCGGCGGTCCATACGGCACGACGCGGGCGGCTGTCGACCAGGATGTTGGCGACGACCTCGCGCTTGGCCGTGTCGATGACGTGCGCCATGTTCGTGGTTTCTGAGGTGTTGACGAGATATTTCCCGTCTGGGCTGATGCCCATACCCTCCGGCTCGACCCCAACCGGGATTTCGGTGACGACTGCGCCGCGATCGATGTCGACGATGGTGACGAGGCTGTCGTCTTCGTTCGCGACGTAAAGCAGCTTGCCGGTAGGATCGAGCGCGAAATACTCCGGGTCAGCTCCACTCGGCAGAGTGCGCACGACCTTGTCGGTGGCGAGATCGAGCACTTCGATATGGTCGCTGTCGCTGGCGCAAATGTAGAGCGACTTTTCGTCCTTTGAGAGCACGATGCCGCGTGGGCGCTGGCCGACCGGGATCGTCTTCACCGGTTCGAGGCTTGCGCCGTCGATAACGGTGATCGTGTTGTCCTTTTCGTTCGAGACATAGATCGTGTCGGCCGCTGCAATCGAGATCGCGAAGTGGAGACACGCGAGCGAAGCGATGCCCCGCCAGGCGCGAGTTACCCCATTCGACATTTTGTCTCCGGCTTATCGATCCCGAGAGTGTCGAGCTCGGAGAACTGATGCAGGAATCCGGGTTGCGGCGACACCGAGACGAGCGACCGCGCATCCGCAAGTAAAATCGGCTGCCGCAGCTGCCCGTCCCAGGACCGGAAGCTGAGGCGGGCGCCCTTGTAGGCGGCGAGCTCGAAATGGTCGCTTCGCAGGAAAGCTGAGATCGCCGCGGGGTCGGTCGATTTCGACCTCGTCGCCGCTTCACCGATCGCTCGCACCGCCATCCAGGCGGCGTAATCGCGGTCGGTCATCCACCGTTTCGCTTGGCGGAGGAAGCGAGCCTGGAGCTGGGTGGCGCCCCATTGCTCGTGCGGCCGTGCCCAGGCGCTTGGCACCAGGCTCTGGGTTCCGGCGACGGGCCGCGGGTCGAAGGTGCGGTAGGAGAGGTCGTCGCCGAACTCGTCATCCTCGTCGGCGACAACAAGCACGTCGTAGCTGATGCCCTGGGTAAAGCGGGCGACCTCGGCCTGGATCGCGAAATGGCCGGTATCCGTTCGTTTCGCCCCCGGAACAAAAGTCCATGGCTTTTCCTGGACAATGTGAGCCTGGAACTTCTGCGCGGCGTGGCGGATGTCGCCGGCGAACTCTTGATCGCCCGCGCCATGGCCGACGACCAGCAAAAGGTTAGACCATCGCTTGGCGACCAGATATTGAACAAGCGCGTCGGCAAGCATTGCCCGGCTCGGCAGCAGATGAAGGAGATTGGCCCGGCAATCCTCGCCGCGTAGCCGATCCTCGGAGGCACCGGTGTCGAAGATCGTAGCCGTAGTGGCCTCGGAGAGACTCGCGACGGCCAGCAGCTCAGGCGCGGTAAGATCGGTCACGACGAGCCGGGTGCCCTTCGCGGCGAGGTCGCGGAAGGCCGCGGCGATATCGCCGTCTTCCGGGGCGACGCGTTCGTCCAGTTCGAAGGATTGGTCGGTGAAATGCCCGGTCGTATTGTCATCGGCGATGCCGAGGCGGGCACCCTGTACCCCCTCGTCTTGCGGCGGCTGATCGAGGTAGGAGAGCGGCAAAGTCCGCTTGACCGCCTGCGACAGCCAGCCGATCTGCACCGTCTGGCCGGCGGCGTAGACTTCGGCCGCGGGCATGCCCGTGACGGCGACCAGTAACGCGAGCAGAAACCTGCCCCTCACCCTCCCGCTGCGCGCGTCCCTCCCTCTCCCCGCTTGCGGGGAGAGGGAGGGGGTGAGGGGCATGCGACGGGGGGCGGCCGTCACCAAACTCATTTCAGCGTCTCGAGATAGGCGATCACGTCGTCGCGCTCCGTCTTATCCTTGATCCCGGGGAAGATCATCTTGGTACCCGGCACGGTCGCCCGCGGGTCGGCCAGATAGGTGTCGAGGGTCTCCTCGTCCCAGGTATGATCGAACTTCTTCATCGCCTCGGAGTAGTTGAAGTTCTCCACGGTGGCGGATTTGCGGCCGACGATCCCGAACAGGCTCGGTCCGATCTTGTTCGTCCCGGCCTCGGTAGTATGGCAGAGCGCGCATTTTTTGAACGCTGTCTTGCCGGCTTCGACATCGCCCGCCATGCCTGGACCTGCAGCGATCGCAAGTAGAGCGCCGACGGCCAGGATCAGGCTCGGGAACCGCATTCTTCCTCCAACGACAGGCCCGCTGGGGGACCATCGATAGCCGTTGGCCGTATTCTCCGCAACGGTTCCGGCTCTTGTCGGGGGGAGGGCCAAATGCGATAAGCGTGCGAAGCCTCGCCGCTCGCGTTAACCCAAAGGGAGGAGACAGTCGTGGAGACCCGCGCTGCTGTCGCTCACAAAGCCGGAGAGCCGCTGACGATCGAGACCGTCCAGCTCGACGGCCCAAACGACGGGGAGGTTCTGGTCGAGATCAAGGCGACTGGGATTTGCCATACCGACGAGTTCACGTTGTCCGGCGCCGATCCGGAAGGGCTCTTTCCGGCGATCCTCGGGCACGAAGGCGCCGGCATCGTCGTCGATGTCGGGCGCGGCGTGACGAGTGTGGCGAAGGGAGATCACGTGATCCCGCTCTACACACCCGAATGCCGTCAATGCGAGTACTGTCTGTCAGGCAAGACAAATCTCTGCGTGGCGATCCGGGCAACGCAAGGCAAGGGCGTGATGCCCGACGGCACCAGTCGCTTCTCACGCGGCGGCAGCAAGATCCATCATTACATGGGCACTTCGACGTTCTCCAACTTCACGGTGCTGCCCGAGATCGCGGTGGCGAAGATCCGCGAGGACGCGCCTTTCGAGAAAGTCTGCTACATCGGCTGCGGCGTTACCACCGGCATCGGCGCCGTGATCAACACCGCCAAGGTCGAGCCCGGAGCCAATGTCGTCATCTTCGGCCTCGGCGGGATCGGCCTCAACGTGATCCAGGGCTGTCGGATGGTTGGAGCCGACATGATCGTCGGGGTCGACCTCAACCCGAAGCGCGAGGCGCTCGCCCGAAAGTTCGGGCTGACCCATTTCGTCAACCCGACCGAGGTCGAGGGCGACATCGTTCCGTATCTGGTGAGCCTGACCAAGGGTGGCGCCGATTACAGTTTCGAGTGCATCGGCAACGTTAGGAGCATGCGGCAGGCACTCGAATGCAGCCATCGGGGGTGGGGCGTCAGCGTGATCATCGGTGTCGCGGGGGCGGGTCAAGAGATCACCACCCGCCCCTTCCAGCTAGTCACCGGCCGTGTTTGGAAGGGAACAGCCTTTGGTGGCGCCAAGGGACGCACGGATGTGCCGAAGATCGTCGATTGGTATATGGAGCGGAAGATCAACATCGACGATCTGATCACCCACAAGCTCCCGCTTCAGGAAATCAACAAGGGTTTCGAGTTGATGCGGGCGGGCGAGTCGATCCGCAGCGTCGTCGTGTATTGAGCCGGCATAGCGCGCCGATCCGCCCGTACCCGTCACCAACCTGACCGACCGCCGCTTGGCCCCCTCCCATTCCCTCCCCCGCCAGCGGGGGAGAGTT
>DATEQL010000873.1:0-3638 GCA_035272665.1 Allostellaceae bacterium | reverse complement strand
TCTACGGCGCCTTCTGGCGCGAGCGGTTCGATCGCCTCGAAGCCCTGTTGAACAGGATGGACCAATGACCAAACCCACCGCCGCCACGCGTTCCATCGTCATCGAACGCGAGATGCCGCACCCGCCGGAAAGAGTTTGGCGCGCCCTCACTCAAGGCGCGCTCATTGAGGAATGGCTAATGAGGAACGACCTCCAGCCGGTCGTGGGCCATAGGTTTAATTTTCGCGCTACGCCCATGCCGCATTGGAACGGCGTCGTCGACTGCCAAGTCCTGGTCGTCGAACCGAGTCAACGGCTCTCCTATAGCTGGAACGCGTCGGGTGAAGAGACGGCGGGCGTACTGAAGACCGTCGTCACCTGGACATTGACCCCGACCAAGGGCGGCGTTCTCGTGCGCATGGAGCAGTCGGGCTTCCGAGCCGAAGACGAAGCCAACTATCAGGGCGCAAACTATGGCTGGCAGCGGTACATCGGCGGCCTGGAACGGGTGGCCGCAGGGCTCGGCTGAGCATAAAGCAGATCATCCGCTGCCAACTGCTGCTCGTGACGTTGCACTGCCGCCTCGAACTCGAAAGTGCCGGCGCCGGCCCCAGTGATGATCGGGCAGCTGGGTGGTCCCTGCAGACCCCGGGCGATCAGCCGGAAGGCGAGATAGGGTGATAGGAAGTCAAATCTCCAATCCCGAGGGTACCGCTACGTCTTCGCTCTGCATCGTCATTCCCGCAGTGAGCCCCATTGTTTCCAACAGAGCGGCAAAATCCAAGGCAAGATATTTCTCGGGTTCTTCCCGCAGCTTAGCGAGCCCGATATGCATTTGAATCACCTCCCGCGCAGCCGCAGTCACCGGCATCGGGACGCCGTATTCGTGGCTGGCATCCAAACCGAGGTCAAGGTCCTTTAACAGCAAGGTCGGCGTAAAAGTCGTTGACCAGTCGAGGTTCACCAGTGCCGGCGTCTTGTATTGCGTAAAGATCGAGCCCATTACGCTGTTATTCATAAATTCGAGAAACGCATGCCGCGGCACTCCGGCCTTTTGTGCCAGCAGCGTGATTTCGATCAGGTTTTCGATAACCACGCCAAGCATGACGTTGTGAGCGATCTTGCAGACCCGCGCCAACTCCCCATCGCCGACGTAGAAAACACCGCGCGGAGCAAACGCCCGAATAAGGTCCTTGACCCTGTCGTAAGCCACTTTCGGGCCCGAAGCGACACTGGACAGCTTGCCGGCTCTGACGCACGCGCCATTTCCGCTTACCGACGCGACGACATATTGCGTGCCTCGCCTCCCGAGCTCCGCCCGGATCGCCTTTGATTCGTCGACGCCAATGCTCGAGCAGTCGACAAGGATCTCCGGGCCTTTGCCCTGCACCTTTGAAAAGAGTCCGTTCGGCCCAAAGCATACCTCCCTGAGATCGTTGCCTGTCGAAACCATCGTGAACAGCACGTCGACATCCGCTAGCTCGCCAATCTCGTTGACGAGAGTCGCCCCTCGGTCAGCCAGCGGTTCGGCTTTGGATTTCGTGCGATTCCAAATTCTGAGCTCGTTGCCCGCGGCCAATAGGCGATCCGCCATAGGAAAGCCCATTCGGCCCACACCGATCCATCCAATCGTGGTCATCGCCTTCACCCCTTTATGCAGTCCTCTCGCCGAGCCTCGTCGTCAGTACTGATTGGCGATCGGCAAGGTCTCGGCCGGATAGAGCGTGATCACCTTGCAGCCGGTCCCGGTGACAACGATCTCCTCCTCGATTCGTGCGGCGGAAATGCCGTCCGTCGCGGGACAGTAAGTTTCCAGCGCGAACACCATGCCGGCCTTGATCTCCATCGGGTCTTCCATGGAGTTGAGCCGGCTGATGATTGGCCGCTCGTGCAGCCCCAGCCCGAGCCCGTGGCCGAACTCGAGCCCGAACGCCTCCATCTCGCTGGTGAAGCCGATCTTGTCGGCCGTTGGCCAGCACGCAGCAACCTCGTCCGAGCGCACGCCCGGCCTGATCATCGCGATCGCCTCGTCGATCCACTCGCGGGCGCGCTTGTACGCATCCCGCTGGGCGTCGGTAGCGCGCCCGACATTGAAGGTCCGGTAATAGCAGGTGCGATAACCCATGTAAGACTGGATGATGTCGAAGAATGCCTGGTCCCCCGGCCGGATCAACCGGTCGGTGAAGTTGTGCGGGTGCGGCGCACAGCGCTCGCCCGAGATCGCGTTGATCGCCTCGACGCAGTCGGAGCCCTTGCTGTAGAGGTCGTGGTTGGCCAAGGCGACGATCTGGCTCTCGCGCACACCGGGTTTGAGCGCCTCGGCGATCATCTGATACGTCCCGTCGACCATCGCCGCCGACGTGTTGAGCAGCATGAGCTCGTCCTGGCTTTTGAGCTCGCGCGCATCGAGCATCATCTGCTGGCCGTCGCGCACCTCGATGCCGAGACGCTGCAGCTCGAACAGCATAGGCAGCTCGACCATATCGACGCCGAGCGGCATGTCGGCGACACCTTCGGCCTCTAGAATCGCCTTGATCTCATCGGCGGCCTTGCGGAACAGGCCGGCCTTGGGATGAATGGCGCCGCGCAGGCCGAGCAGGCCAGCCCGGCAATGATCGTCCTCCAGCCATGGCGCGTAGAGGCGGTGATGCTTGGCCGCCGAGCCGAAATCCCACACATACGGATCGCCGGGACCGGTCAACAAGCAATACCGGGTCATTTTGTCGCGCGCCCACTCGCCGATCACGGTCGAAGAAATGTAGCGGATGTTGTGCTGATCGAAGGTCAGAATGGCGCCGAGGCCGGATTTGGCCAGCGCTTGGCGCGTGCGTCCGAGCCGATACTTGTGCAGCCGCCGAAAATTAACGCGTTCCTCGAAATCGACCGCCATCTGGCCGAGCGCCATCAGCGGCCGGTTCCAGTCATGCCGAGGATCGATGTCTTCCGGCTTTACGATTTTCGGCTCTGGACGTTTGTTGCTCATCGCTATCCGTTCCTGGCTGGTGCGGCTTCGGCGGGATTCCGGTCGTGCGCCTGATGTAACGCGGCTATGTGCTGGTATTGCTCTGAGAGCAGTGAACCGGGATAGAACGCGGTCGCATAGGACGGACGCTCTGTCATCCGTTCCAGCCAGCCTGACACACCGGCGAGATCCGACCAGAGCCGCTGATATCCCAGATCTCTCATCCGCACGAGGAGAGGAAGGACGCAAATATCCGCCAATGTCAGGCTATTCCCAACGAGATAGCGGCTTTGCTCGAGCACGCCCTGCATTCGCGCTGCCGTTTTTCTCATGCTGTGCTCCGACTGCCTGATTCTCTCTTCGCTGAACCCGTTTTCCTTGTCCATTTCGGCCAAGAAGACGTCGCGCACCGGCTTCGAAGCCGCCAGCGCCCTGAATTCTGCCTGGCTCATTTCTGAAAAATGTCGGGCAAATGCGGCGTTATACGACGGATAACGAACGGCCACCGTTGGAACCTCCTCAAAAAACCGAAGCCACGCGCGCATTTCGGCGCGCCTCTTCGGATCCGATGGGGAGAGCTGCGGCGACGGAAACACTTCATCAAGGTATTCCATGATCACCGACGAGTCGATGATCGGCGTCCCGTCATGAACCAATGTCGGCACGACCCCGTTTGGATTGAGCTCGAGATATTCGG
>DATEQL010000872.1:0-2869 GCA_035272665.1 Allostellaceae bacterium | reverse complement strand
CCGCTGCTGCTATCACGGCTGGCTCTTCGACGTCGACGGCATGATCCTCGAGACGCCGGGCGAGCCGGCGGACAGCACTCTGAAGGACCGCCTCTTTCACGGCGCCTATCCGGTCCACGAGTACCAGGGGCTGGTCTTCGCCTATATGGGACCGCCAGGCGCACAGCCTGATTTCCCGATCCTCGATACCTATGACTTGCTGGGCTACCAGCTGGCCGCACGCCAAGGTGCTGTCTGGCCGTGCAACTGGCTGCAGGTCAAGGACAACAGCATGGATCCGGCGCACCTCGCCTTTCTCCACACTCTTCCCGGCAGCCAAGGGTTCACCGACGACCTCGGGGCGCTCGGCGAATGGGACTGGATGGAGACGCCGGTCGGCATGGTCTATATCGACACGCGGCGGCAAGGCGACCGGGTGTGGGTGCGCGTCGCCGACTTCATCCTGCCCAACATCCACCAGTTCCCGCCGAACGCCGACCCGATGGCGTCGCGCGCGACGATCAATCGGCCGGCGGCGACGACCTGGGCGGTGCCGCTCGACGACACCCACACGATGCAGATCGGCTTTCGCCGCGCGCCCGAGGGCCGCGAGATGCGGCGCGACGCCGGTTTCGGCCAGGACGGCAACCGGTCCTACGAGGAACGCCAGCGGGTCCCCGGCGACTACGACGCGCAGATGAGCATCCATGGCGGCACCGCCCGTCAGGGTCTCGAGCATCTCACCGCGACCGACCGCGGCGTCATCATGATGCGCAACCTGATCCGACAGGGCATTCAGGTGGTGCAGGACGGCGCTGGCCGGGGCCACAACAGCCCGCCGAACGGGAAGGTGATCGCAACTTACGCCCACGACCGCGTCGTGCCGGGGATTCCCCCGGCCCCGACCCCGGAAGAGGACCGCAGGCTCCTGCGCGAGGTTGCGCGCAATGTGGTCACGGACGCCGTGCGAAGCGGGCATATGAGTGCATGAATACAACGAAAATCGTGATCCCGCGCCCGAAAGCCCGATATACCGTCGAGAATATCGCTTTAAATCAGTCGGTTAGGTGAAAGATTCGTTTCCCACCGGAGCAACGAGTTCGTGTCCGGAGATCAAAGTTGTGATCGGGCAGCAGGGAGCGAAAACAACGGGATCGACCCACTCCGACCTCTCCCTTTCGGGAGTCGTAAGGAGCGTCAGTCGCCGGAATATCTCTTTCGCGTCGTCATGGCGGCCCATGTGCGCGTAGCAGGAAGCGAGAAAGCAGTAATTCGTCACATAGGAAGGCAGCAGCTGCATCGAGGCGACCAACATCGATGCGGCCAAGTCGATGCGCCAGGCGGTACGGAGACCGCGGGTCGAGCCGGTCCGCCGCGGCGAAATCCTGGATCGCCGTGACGATACGATTTTCCAAGCCGGGCGCGGATTTGCGACGGTCCCCCGACCTCGGCTGAACGGCTCAAGCCGACCGTTATGAGCCATTCGTGACCCATCGGAATATCGGTGGGCAAAAACCGGTCATTTACCCTGCGCCCTTGTTGGCGCTAATTAGCAGCAGCAATGCGTCACGCCTGTTGTCGGCAATGCTTGCCGGCCGCGGGCCAACTTCAGCGGAGATGGGGGGAAGGCGGGATGGACTACCCTTATGATCTAGGACCCTACTCCCGGAAGGTGACCACCGCCTCGGCGGACGCCCAGCGTTGGTTCGACCGTGGCCTCAACTGGTGCTTCGGCTACCACCATGAGGAGGCTGCCGCCTGCTTCGAGAAGGCGCTGGAGACCGATCCGAACTGTGCCATGGCTCATTGGGGCGTCGCCTACGCGGTCGGGCCGAACTACAACTACCCCTGGGAACTGCAGGATCCCGCCGGTAAGGCTGCGGCGCTCGCCCGCGCCCATGATTCGGCCCGCGCTGCCCTGGCGCTGGTCGGCCGCGTCACCGCGCCGGAGCGCGCGCTGATCGAGGCGCTGCCCGCCCGCTATCCGCAGCGCGACCCCATCGATGACCAGCGCCCCTGGAACGACGCCTTTGCCGACGCCATGCGTCTCACGCACCAGGCGCATCCCGACGACCTCGATCTACGCGCCATCTTCGCAGAAGCGATCCTCAACCGTACGCCCTGGCGTATGTGGGACCTGCGTACCGGCGAGCCCGCGCCCGGCGCCGGCACGATCGAGGCGCGCGAGGTGCTCGAGGCCGCCTTCCGCGATCTGCCGGGGGCAATGCAGCACCCCGGCCTTCTGCACCTCCATGTCCACCTGATGGAAATGTCGCCGCATCCGGAGGCGGCGCTGGTAACCGGCGACCGCCTGCGCGAGCTGACCCCCGACATGGGCCACCTGGTGCACATGCCGACGCACATAGACGTGCAATGCGGCCACTACCGCGATGCGATGCACTGGAACCAGAAGGCGATCATCGCGGACCGTAAGTTCTACGACCGCGCCGGGCCGATGAACTTCTATTCAGGCTACCGGGTACACAATTACCATTTCGCCGCCTACGGTGCCATGTTCCTCGGCCAGTACGCGCCGGCCATCGCCGCCGCCGACGAACTGATCGAGACCATGCCCGAGGAAGTGCTGCGCACCCCCTCGCCCCCCATGGCCGATTTTTTCGAGAGCTACGTTTCCATCAGGCAGCACGTCCTCGTACGCTTCGGCAAATGGCGCGAGATCATCGCGCAGGATCTGCCAACCGACCGCGACCTCTACTGCAACACCGTGGCGATGATCCACTACGTCAAGGGCGTCGCCCACGCTGCGCTGAGCGACGTGCCGGCTGCGGAGGTCGAACAGGCGCTGTTCCGAGAGGCCGCAAAACGGGTCCCCAAGTCCCGGTACCTCCACAACGTGCCCTGCGTGCAGCTGCTGGCAGTGGCCGAGGCG
>DATEQL010000871.1:0-3029 GCA_035272665.1 Allostellaceae bacterium | reverse complement strand
GCGCAGCTGCTGCTCGATGAGGGAGACTACACTTGGATCACCGAGCAGCTGCTCGACATCGCCTATCGCCATGCCGGTGGGCGGCTCGTCTCGACGCTCGAGGGCGGCTATGATCTGGCGGCGCTAGGCGCCAGCGTCGCCTCGCATACCCGAGTCCTGATGTCGGTGTGAGGGAACGGGTCGGGCCCAAACTGTTGCTATCATGCAACGATCGCTGAGTTTCGTGCGCACGTTTTCGGCTCGCGCGCGTCATCTTGCTCGCGTATTTTGCTAAGAAGAATGCAGATGGTCGGTTTGGACGTCCCCGCCGATATAGCGGCGATGAGTTTCGAGGAGGCACTTGCCGAACTCGAGCAAATCGTCCGGCGGCTCGAGGGCGGACAGGTCAAGCTCGATGAAGCGATCCTCTCCTACGAGCGCGGGGCGCTGCTGAAACGGCATTGCGAGAGGAAGCTCAACGAAGCGCAGCAGCGGGTCGACCGAATCGTCATCGGCGCGGACGGTACCGTCACCGCGGAGCCGGCAAAACTTGACTGAGACGCTCTGGTCCGACGGGATCTCCTTCCCCGAGGCGTTGACGCAAGCGGCGAAAATGACCGACGTCGCGCTCGACCAGCTGTTGGTCGTGCCGCCCGGCCTCGAGGCGCGGGTCTACGAGGCGATGCGCTATTCGGCGCTGGCCCCGGGCAAACGATTGCGCCCGTTTCTCGTGCTGGCGAGCGCGGGACTGTTCGGTGTTGCGCGCCGTTGCGCCTTGCAGGTGGCCGCGGCGATCGAGATGGTTCATGCATACTCTCTGATCCATGACGATCTGCCGGCGATGGACGACAGCGATTTGCGCCGCGGCCGCCCGACTTGCCACAAAGAGTTCGACGAAGCGACCGCAATCCTGGCCGGGGACGGCCTTTTGACTGCTGCCTTCGCGGTGCTGTCCGATCCCGATACGCACGGCGATCCCGCGGTGCGCTGCGAACTCGTCACCGCACTCGCCGGTGCCGCCGGGGCCGCTGGCATGGTCGGCGGCCAGATGACTGATCTGATCGCTGAGCATCAGAGCTTGGACATCGGGGCAATCACCCGGCTGCAGCGGATGAAGACTGGCGCGTTGATTGCGTTCTCGTGCGAGGCTGGGGCGATTCTCGCCAAGGCGCCGCACGAGCCGCGCACCGCGTTGCGCGGCTATGCTCACGATCTGGGGCTCGCCTTTCAGATCGCCGACGATCTTCTCGACGTCGAGGGTTCAGCGACAGAGACCGGAAAGCCGGTCGGCACCGACGCTGCCGCGGGCAAGGCCACCTTTGTATCGATCCTCGGCGCCGGGCGCGCGCGGGCGCAGGCCGAGCTTCTCATCCGCCAGGCGATGGCACACCTTGATTTGTTCGAGCAAAGGGCGGAACTTTTGCGTGAGGCGGCGCGATTCGTAATCACTCGCCGCATCTGAGGAGCGCACGTTGGATCCAAAATCTATGCGTCCCATATCCAATCGGACGCCGCTGCTTGATCGGATCGATTTTCCTGTCGATCTGCGCCAGCTGCCCGAGCACGATCTGCGGCAGCTCGCCGACGAGCTGCGCACAGAGCTAATCGATGCGGTGTCGATCACCGGCGGCCATTTCGGCGCCAGCCTCGGCGTCGTCGAGCTGACCGTGGCGTTACACTACGTCTTCGACACGCCACACGATCGGCTGATCTGGGATGTTGGCCACCAGGCATACCCGCACAAGATCCTGACCGGCCGCCGCGACCGCATCCGCACGATTCGCCAGGGCGGCGGGCTGTCCGGCTTCACCAAGCGCTCCGAAAGCGAATACGACCCGTTTGGGGCCGCCCACGCCTCGACCTCGATCTCATCGGCGCTCGGCATGGCCGTCGCGCGCGACTTGCGGGGCGAGCAGCGCAACGTCATCGCGGTGATCGGCGACAGCGCGATGAGCGGGGGCATGGCCTATGAGGCGATGAACAACGCCGGGGCCATGGATTCGCGGCTGATCGTCGTCCTCAACGACAACGACATGTCGATCGCCCCGGCGGTCGGCGCGATGAGCGCTTATCTCTCGCGCCTGCTCTCCTCGAAATCGTTCATGTCATTGCGCCACATCGCCAAGGAGGTGGCGCGTCATTTCCCCAAGCGGCTCGGGGATTCCGCCCGGCGGGCCGAGGAATTGGCCCGCAGCTTCGTCACCGGCGGGACGTTGTTCGAAGAGCTCGGCTTCTACTATGTCGGCCCGATCGACGGCCACAACATCGATCATCTGTTGCCGGTGTTGAAAAATGTCCGCGACAGCAAGGAGCCGGGACCGGTCTTGGTCCACACGGTGACCGAGAAGGGCCACGGGTATCTGTCGGCCGAGCAGGCCGAAGACAAGTGGCACAGCGTCGCCAAGTTCGATGTGGTCACCGGCGCTCAGGTAAAGTCCAAATCGACGGCACCCTCCTACACCAGCGTGTTTGCCAAGTCGCTGATCAGGGAGGCCGAGGCCGACGACCGGATCATCGCCATCACCGCGGCGATGCCGTCGGGAACCGGCCTCAACCTCTTCGGTGAAAGATTCCCCAACCGCTGCTTTGATGTCGGCATCGCGGAGCAGCATGGGGTGACCTTTGCCGCCGGCCTCGCCGCCGAAGGGATGAAGCCCTTTGCCGCGATCTATTCGACCTTTCTGCAACGGGCCTTCGATCAGGTCGTGCACGACGTAGCGATCCAGAAATTGCCGGTGCGATTTGCGATCGATCGGGCCGGGCTCGTCGGCAACGACGGCCAGACGCATGCGGGCTCGTTCGACGTAACGTATCTCGGCTGCCTGCCCGGGTTCGTGATCATGGCGGCGGGGGACGAGGCCGATCTTTTCCACATGGTCGCCACTTGCGCGGCGATCGACGACGCGCCATCAGCGGTGCGCTATCCGCGCGGCGATGGGATCGGGGTGCCCTTGCCCGAGCGCGGCGTGCCGCTCGAGATCGGCCGAGGCCGCATCATGCGCGAAGGCACCACGATCGCGTTGCTGAGCTTCGGCGGCCGTCTCACCGAA
>DATEQL010000870.1:0-4624 GCA_035272665.1 Allostellaceae bacterium | reverse complement strand
TTCCGCCTGGGATTCCGTGACGTCGCGGCCGCGCGGCACCCCGCGCAGCTCCATCGCCCCATAGCCCAGCACCGTGACCGGAAGTCCGGTGCGGCCGAGTTCCCGTTTCGGTATCGCCATGCTCTTCCTCCGGGCCTAAATCTCGCTTGTCATCTTAGACCGGGCGTTGACGCTTCGTAACCCGATCGTCAGTGATCGAAATTAGTCGCTATCTGCGAGACGGCTTCGGAAGGGGGGAATATGCGGAAAATGTCGGCATGGCTCGGCTTCTCACTGTGCACCCTGCTGCTGACCGCGATCGCGGACGCTGCGCAAACCGAACCCCTGACCTTCCTGTCGACGCAACTGAGCCCGATCGAGGAGGCGCAGAAAATGCGCAACTTGATCCTCAAGGATTTTCCGCGGGAGGTCGACTACATCACCGAGCAGCCGCAGCAGTTTCAGGTGCGCATCGAGGCAGAGCTGCAGGGCGGCGCGCACACGATAGATGTCGTCGGCGCGCTGCACGGCGATCTGGCGCCGCTCGTGCCGCTGGACGCGTTGGTCCCGCTCGATGACCTCGCCGAAAGGCTGACAGGCCGCGGCGTCCCGGAACGGCTGTTGAGGCTCGGCAAATTCGGCACTGCGCACCAGCTCTATGTCCCATGGATGCAGGCGAGCTACATCATGGTCGCCAACAAAGCGCCGCTGCCCTATCTGCCTGATGGGGCCGACATCAATGCGCTCGACTACGGCCAGCTCGCGGTCTGGGCCGGCACCGTCCGGCAAAAGACCGGCAAGCCCTCGCTCGGCTTCCCGGCGGGGCCACAAGGGCTGATGCACCGCTTCTTCGAGGGCTTCCTCAACCCGTCCTACACCGGCGGCGTCCTGGTTCGGTTCCGCTCGGAAGCGGCCGAAGCGATGTGGACGCAGTTCGCGTCGTTATGGAAGAGCGTTAATCCGAACTCGACCAGCTACAATTTCATGCAGCAGCCGCTGCTCTCCGGCGACGTCTGGATCGGCTTCGACCACGTTGCCCGTGTGCTCGACGCGCTGCGCCAGAAGCCGGACGAATTCGTTGCCTTCCCCGCCCCTGCCGGGCCAAAGGGGCGGGGCCACATGCCGGTGATGGCCGGCCTCGCGGTATTGAAGGGTGCACCCGACGTGAATGGGGCGATGGCGCTGATCGACTACCTGACCCAGCACCAGACGCAACTCGTCACCGCCCGCAGCGTCGGCTTTTTCCCCGTGGTGCAAACAAAGTTGCCGGCGGACCTCGAAACTGGCCTGAAGGTGGCCGCCGCTGCGATCGAAAAGACGCAATCGGCGAAGGATGCGCTGCCCGCGCTGGCGCCGATCGGCCTCGGGCAGCGCGATGGCGAGTTCGACAAGGTGTTCATGGACGCGTTCCGGCGCGTCGTGCTGGGCGGCCAGAAGCCGCGCACGGTGCTCGACCGCGAAGCAGAGACGCTGAACCGCCTGATGACCGAGACCGGCGCGCCGTGCTAGCAGCCCGATCCTCCCAGTACGGGTGCGTGCCAAGTGCAGTAGCCGGAGGCTCGCCCTGACAGAGCCGCGCGATATTCCCTCGCCCCGCTTGCGGGGAGAGGGCCGGGGTGAGGGGCATTTTGGCGACAGCACAGCGGCCAAGGGTGGGACGGGAAGCTTGCCCCTCACCCGGCATCCGCACTGCGCGCGGCTGCCGACCTCTCCCCGCAAGCGGGGCGTGGTGATTGGCTGCGTGGTCACCGCTGGACCTCGCAACCAGATAGGAATGGAACCTCAAGCTCCCGGCCGCGCCTTCATGCAACTGCTCCGACCAACTCATAGACGCGCGTTTCCGTCGTCATCCCCTTGGCGATCACCCGAGGCGACGGCCTAAGCCCGCGACGCGTTGCGTCGAACACGATCTGCAGTGTCCCGCAGGATCTCATCGATAGAGCGACTGCCGTCGACGGCGGCGAAGATCGGCTCCTGTGTTGCATCGACGGGGAGGGCGAGATCGGGGTAGGTGTGGGCCCGGTTGATCAGGACGGCCACGGAACCGGGAGGCACCGGGCCCCGGATGCACAGGGTCCATGGCAGACGCAGAGAAACGTGGGCCCGCCAGGCATCACCGTCGAACGTGATCGGCTGGCTCTCGTCCAGGCGATCGTCGCGATAGGCGATGAAGTTCTGCTTGGCCATGGTCCCGCGCAACAGCTCGACTGCGGCGTGCTGCAATGGCAATGACAGCGAGACGAGCCGCGCGGCGTGTGGCGTCCTCGCGATTGCCCCGCATTGCGGGAGATAGGAGCCGGCTCGAACCAGCGCCCGAACAATCGCCGGCGTGGCGAGGCGGGCGAAGGATTTCAGAAATCCGGACGCGCTCGCCGATGCGCTGCTCCACCCTCAGGATCGCGCCTATATCGTGGTGGTCAGAAAACAGCGCACCGATCGTGGTGCCGAGGTCCCGCAACTCCTCCTCCGGGGCGCCGACCCCAAGACCGGTGACAATGGCGACCTTGCCCTTTTACGGCATCGCTCACTTCCTTACTTTCGACGCTCTGCAACCCCGAGATTCATCAGAGCTCAAAGGCGGCCTCCCGACCGTGCTCGAGAAAGGTCTGGGCATCGAGGTGGCCGAAGATTTCGATCAGCGGCGCCACAACCCCGGTCCACCCGGTTTGATGACTGGCGCCTATGCCGGCGCCGTTGTCGCCGTGAAAATACTCGTAGAACAATAAATTATCCCGCCAATAGGGATCGTTCTGAAACTTCGGGGCTCCGCCGAAGACCGGCCGCCGACCGGCCTGATCGCGCAAAAAAATCCGGGTCAGGCGGTTGGTGATCTCGCGCGCGACTTCGAACAGGTTCATCGAGTTGCCCGAGCCGGTGGGACAATCGATCTTAAAGTTGTCGCCGTAATACAAATAGTATTGCATCAGAGCGCGGATCAACAAAGCATTGACCGGCATCCAAATTGGCCCGCGCCAGTTCGAATTTCCGCCGAACATCCCGGTATCCGACTCCGCCGGAAGATAATTGACCCGGTATTCCTGGCCGTGCACCGAAAAGACATACGGATGATCGGCGTGATAACGGGACAATGCCCGGATCCCGTAGGGGCTCAGGAACTCGTTCTCGTCGAGCATCCGGGACAGAATTCTACGCAACCGATCCTCGTTCACCAGGGCCAGGATGCCGCGCTCGGCAAAGCCATAATGGTCGGGGCCCGTCGCATGGATCGACTCCGCCAACTCCGGCATCCGTCGCAGGCGCTGAAACAGATGCTCTGTTACTTTGGAAACCCGTTCTCTCTGCCACTTCTCCACGACCGTCACGGCGCAGAGTGGCAACAGACCCACCATCGAGTGAAGCTTCAGCCTGGTTGTTCTCCCGTCGGGACTGCGAAGGATGTCGTAATAGAAGCCGTCCTCCTCATCCCACATGCCATCGGGTCCGATCTCGTTCATAGCGTGGGCGATCAGCACAAAGTGAGCCACAAAATTTCCGGCCAAATCCTCATACGCCGGGTCGCTTGACGCCAGCTCGACGGCAATCTCGAGCATGTTCTGCGAGTAAAGAGCCATCCATGCAGTGCCATCGGCCTGCTCAAGATAGCCTCCGGTCGGCAGTGGTGCGCTACGGTCGAAGACACCAATGTTGTCAAGCCCGAGAAACCCGCCTTCGTACAGGTTATTGCCGGCACTGTCCTTGCGGTTCGCCCACCATCCGAAATTCCACGTCAGCTTGGCAAAGACCCGCCGGAGGAACTGGAGATCGCGCGTTCCGCGCAATGCCTGTTCCATGCGGTAGAGAAAGATCGTGGCCCAGCCATGTACCGGTGGATTGACGTCGCTGAAGTTCCACTCATAGGCCGGGATCTGGCCGGTCGGGTGCTGGTAGGCCCCGGCGAGCAGGAGGTTGAGCTGCTCCTTTGCGAAATCGATGTCGACCGTCGAGAGCGCGATCGTGTGAAAGGCAAGATCCCAGGCGGCAAACCACGGGTATTCCCACTTGTCGGGCATCGAGATGACATGGTCGCTGATCATGTGGAACCACTCGCGGTTCCGCGCCACGCCGGTTTCCGCCAGCAGCGGATCGGCGCGATGTTCGTCAAGCCATTTGTCGACATCGTAAAAGAAATATTGCTTGCTCCACAACATCCCAGCCAGCGCCTGCCGCATCACATTGGCTACATCTTCGACGACGCCGGGAGGCGTTATCGACCGGTAGAACTCGTTGGTCTCGCGCCGGCGCGCTTCGACGATTTGCGCAAACCGCGCGCCGAACGGCTCCTCACTACCAGCTGCGACATTGGTAAGCCGCAGTCGAACGACGGCAGTGGCTCCCGCACCCACTCGTAGCTGGTAATGCGCGGTCGCTTTGGTTCCCGTGTTGTTCGGGTTCACCGCGTTCTGCCGGTCCGCCACCACACAGTCGTTGATCCCGTCCTTGACATAGGCCGTTGGATTGGCGGTACCAAAGAGACGCTGGTTGTTGGTTTCGTTTTCGGTGAACAGCAGGAGTGGCTGTCCTCGCAATAGAGGAAATAGTCACCGAGTGACGCATCTGCCGCGGCTATGGCGACGGCGCTTCTACGCGACGCATCCCTCAGCGATGGTTTCGGCTCCTCCGGCCACCATGTCCAGATGTTACGGAA
>DATEQL010000869.1:0-2115 GCA_035272665.1 Allostellaceae bacterium | reverse complement strand
CCTGATCCTCGACGAGGCGACCTCGCATCTCGACGCGGTCAGCGAGGCCCAGGTGCGCGAGGCACTCGACGCGCTGATGCGCGACCGCACGACGATCGTCATCGCCCACCGGCTCTCGACCGTGCGCGACGCCGACCGGCTCGCCGTGCTCGACCGCGGCCGCGTCATCGAGACCGGCACTCACGGCGAGCTCCTCGCGCGCAACGGCCTCTATGGGAGGTTGATCCGCCGCCAGATCGCCGGTGCGCAGCAACCGGCGCGCATGGCCGGGAATTAGCTGGCGGGCGCCAAAAGCTTCGGTATAGCCCCATGAAAACCGAACAACCGATCGAAACGGCGTATCCCCAAAAGCTTGCCCGAGACATTATCATCGGGCTCGCGCGCCCAATGAATAACGACCTCATCAAGCTCAATGGTTTCGATTTTCTTACCCCATTACGCCAGCATTTCAAGAGGGAGTTGCGCAACTGGTTCAATGAAATCCAGGCAATCCGCCTAAAGCCTAAAGCAGACTATGAGAACCGGCTCCTTCAGATTCTATTTCGATCCACTGTTCGACTATCCATTTGGCGGTATCGAAGTGCAGAACATACGGGGGCTGATGGAACTGATCTCGGGTGAATACGAGGTGCGCCCGACGAGAGCGCCGGAGGCGGTGGCAGAGTGGCTGGAGCACTTTCACACAGGGTTGGCCGAGCGGCTCCATAACGGGCAGCCTGTCCTCGATTTGATTCCGGAGTAGCAAATCCTTTCCCATTGCCTTCATCGCGCGACCGGGCGGCCGCTGACCTCGGCGCCGGCATCGGGCGACATCTTGAAAAAGAACGGCACCGACAACAGCGAGATCATCGCGACCCCGACAAAGGCCGGGTAGAAGTCGGCCGCCACGAGCGCGGTCCCGCCACGTAGCGCCAGCACCACTTGCAGCAACATTGCGCCCGAGGCGACGCCGACGGTCTGCGAGAGCTGTTGCGCCATGCTGGTCAGGCTCGTGGCGCGGCTCAGCATCGCCGGGGGCACATCGGCATAGCTCAACGTATTGATGCTGGTCATTTGCAGTGAACGGAAAAATCCGCCGGCCAGGAGCGCCAGGAAGATCACCAGATGCGGCGTGTCCGGACGGAACAGGCTGTAGCCGAACAGAAAGGCCGCGCTGATCACAGCGTCGCCGACCAGGACGAGGCGGAAGCCCAGGGTGCGGAGAATGCGAACCGCGGTCATCTTCATCGTCATCGCGCCGGCCGCGCTGGCGAAGGTCAACAGCCCGGAGGACAGGGCGCTGAGCCCGAACCCGACCTGCAGCATAAGCGGCAGCAGAAACGGCAGCGCGCCGAGCCCCATGCGGAACAGGAAGCCGCCGATCGACGCCGCGGCATAGGTCGGGATCTGAAACAGCGCCAGGTCGATGATCGGATGGTCGACACGATGGGCGTGGCGCACATAGAGGACCGTGCAGCAGGCGCCGACGGCCAGCAATATCGCGACGAGGATGCTCGGCAGCGCGCCGCGCCCGACATTCTCGAAGCCGAACGCCAGAGTTGCCAGCCCGACGCCGGTCAGCACAAAACCGGTAAAGTCGAAGGGTCGGCGGCCGGCTTCCTTGAGGTCGCCGACGAGCAGGTTGACGAGGACGATGCCGAGGACACCGATCGGGATGTTGATGAAGAAGATCCAGCGCCAAGACCAATAGGTGACGATGAAGCCGCCGAGCGGCGGCCCCATGACCGGGCCGATCAGCGCCGGGACGCTGACATAGGACATGGCACGCACCAAGTCGGATTTTTCGACGGTCCGCAACAGCACCAGGCGCCCGACCGGCACCATCAGCGCTCCGCCCATCCCTTGCAGGATGCGCGCGGCGACCAGGGCGGCGAGCGAATTGGCGATACCGCACCCGATCGAGCCAAGTGTGAAGACGACGATCGCCATGCTGAACACCCGCCGCGCCCCAAACCGGTCCGCGGTCCAACCGCTGATCGGGATGAACACGGCGAGGCTCAGCAAATAGCAGGTGATCGCGACGTTCAGGGTGAGCGGGTTTTCGTCGAGCGATCGCGCGATCGTCGGCAACGCCGTGGCAATCACCGTCGAATCGAGGTTCTGCATGAACATCGC
>DATEQL010000868.1:0-3291 GCA_035272665.1 Allostellaceae bacterium | reverse complement strand
TCGTCAGGTCGGTCGCCGCGGACGGCGAGACGACGTGGTTCGAGGGCCTGTTGCTGATCGGGGTCTATCTGCTGTTCGCGCTCGCCTACTATTTTGTGAGCCCGGGCTGACCCGCTTGCGGAAGGCTGGCCTGCACCTATATCCAGTGACGTGCGATAAAGTCAATTAATAAGTGGGTATTCCACGAGAAATGGACAAGTCAGAGCCAGGTTGCCGAATTCCTCTGCCATTCCGCTGCCATTCCGCTGCCGGCCGCGTTTTAACGACCAAAATTCCGCTGTCCGCCGGATTGGCCAAATCGTATCAAGATACTGATATATTGTATGTTTTCTTAGGAGAATGACGGTTCTTGGACATGCAAATGCGGTTTTTCCCCTGCCGGCAGGGGAAAGGCCGACGGACATCTACAGGTGTCGGCCGGCGTCGACCGGGACGATGGATCCGGTGGTATGCTTCAGGTGGGTGATCGAGGCCATCACCGCCAACGCCACGTCATGCGCCTCGATCGCGCGCTTGAGCGGGGTTGCTAGCGCCGCCTGAGCCATCATCTCCTCGGTGCGGCCGGGGACAAAGCCGGTATGGACCATGCCGGGTGCCACGATGACGACGCGGATCTCGGGGCCGAGCACGCGAGCGAGCGCCATGCTCATCGTGTTGAGCGCCGCCTTCGAGGCGCCATAGATGATGCTGCTGCCGGTGCCGCTCTGCGCGGCACCCGACGAGATGTTGACGATGACCCCGTCGCCGCTGGCGCGCAACAGCGGGACAAAGGCGCGGATCGTCGCAAACGGGCCGCGCACATTGGCGGTCAGCACGGCATCGATCAGCTCGTCGTCGAGCGCGTCCAAATCGCTGTGCGCGACCATCCGGGTGAAGCCGGCGGAATTGACCAGAATGTCGGCGCGGCCCAACCCGTCCTTGACCGCGGCGGCAACCTTGCGGATCTGGGCGCTGTCCTCCAGCGGCAGGTACATCGCCTGGTGACCGCTGCCGGGCAGCTCGGCGATTAGCGCCGCGGCGCGGTCGGCACCCTTGTTGTAGCCGACGACGACGCGGGCCCCCGCGCCGGCGAGCAGCCGCACGCTCGCAGCACCTATGCCGCTGCTGCCGCCGGTCACCACGGCGACCTTGCCGGCGAGCGCAAAGGGGTTCTCGGTCGTCATCAGCACCTCGTGAATCAGGACCCGGCAATCTCTGCCAGAAGAGGGTTGAAGCGGTCGGCCGCTTCATATTGCACCCAGTGTCCGGCGCCGGCGATGACCTCGAAGCGGGCGCCGGGCCGGAAGCTGCGCAGCACGCGAGCGCGCTCGTCGAGATGGGGATAGGCGGTCGCATCGCGTTCGCCCCAGATGCCGTCGAGCGGCACCCTGACGAGGGGCAAGGCACGGGCGAGCGTGTCGGCGCGCGAGAACCGGCGGCTTCTCACCCGGCCACGCGGCGCGTTCTGCGATTGGATATAGACGGCGAGGTCGTCGATCTTCGCCGGGTCGGCGATCATCAAGGCTCCGAGATTGTGGCGATGGACCGCGAGCGCCTCCTCGGCTGATGAGCTGGCGGGCACGCGTTGGAGATCCGTCGGCTGGCGCACCAGCCCGAGCCCGTTCGAGCCGACAAGCGTCAAGGCGTGCAACCGATCGCCGAGCTGCGCTGCCACGTGACCGCCGAGCACCCCGCCGAAGGAAAACCCGGCGATGTGCGGAGCCGTATTCCTCGGCAGCACGATATCGAGCCCTTCCACGACGATCGCAGCCAAGCCTTCGGCCGTATGCGGCTCGGGAGGTGTGGCCGACTCGCCTAGCCCGGGCAGATCGGGAGCGACGACCGTGAACTTCCGCGCCAGAGCGAGCACATTGCGCACCCAATGCGTCCAGGACCCGTAGCCGCCGTGCATCAGGACCAGTGGCGGGCCATTGCCCCAGACCCGCCACACCATGGTTCCGGCGCCGCAGGGCGTCTCGATCCGCTCCGCTTCGGCGGCCACGCCCTCGACGATGGCGACGGTTTCCTCGCTGATCAGAACCACCACTCACCCCACTGCTGCCGCTCACAGGCTGATAGCCGGTTTCGCGCCGGATCCCAAGCCTTGGATCACGTAGGGCTTTTCTTGCCGGCGATGGCGTTACTATATCAGCGAAAGCGGGGAGGCGCGCATGCCCAAGGGACAGCTCGAAGCGTTGATGTGGGAACAGGCCTGCGAAGCGATGGAGCGCGCTCAGCGCCTCCACCGGCAGTTTTTTCATCGAAGCAGTGCGACCCCCGCCTGGGAGGCGCCGTGCGACATCTTCGAGAGCGACGAGGCGTTGACCATCCTGATCGCCCTGCCCGGGGTCGAGCTCGACCAGATCAAGGTGACGCTCAGCGCCGGCGTCCTGATCGTCAGCGGCGAAGCCCCGCTGCCGCGCGAAGTCAGGGACGCCAGGATCCACCGGCTGGAGATCCCGCACGGGCATTTCCAGCGACGGATCGAGCTGCCTCCCGCCCGGTTCGAGATTTCCGGCCGGCACCTGGCGAATGGCTGCCTGAAGCTGCAGCTGCACAAGGTTTGAGGATCTTTCCCATGCCCCTCGAAAACCATGAACTGCGCACCAGCGAAAGCGCGGCGGCCCCACCGCCCGGTGCCATCGAGTCGGCATTGGCCGGTATTCAGGCACTCCCCGAAGATACGCTGATCCTGATCCCGACCCGCAACCTCGTTTTGTTCCCGGGAACCGTGCTGCCGATCACGCTCGGCCGCCAGCGCACGATCGCCGCCGCACAGGCGGCGATCCGGCTGAGCCGGCCGGTCGGGCTGGTGCTGCAGCGCGACCCCGGCACCGACGATCCGATCCCGATCGACCTCCACCGCATGGGGACCGAGGCGACCTTGTTGCGCTATGTGACGAGCCCCGACGGCACCCACCATGCGATCTGCCAAGGGGAGCGGCGCTTTCGCGTCCTCGACTTTGTCGACGGCTACCCGTTCCTGGCCGCACGGGTCGAGCGCGTGCCCGAGGTCGACTCGACGAGCAAGGATATCGCCGCACGGCTGCTCAATCTGCGCAACCAGGCGATCGAGGTATTACAGCTGCTGCCGCAGGTCCCGGGGGAGCTCGTCAATGCCGTGCAGTCGGTCACCTCGGCCCCGGCGCTCGCCGATCTGATCGCGAGCTTTATGGACATCACCCCTCCCGAAAAGCAGGAGATCCTCGAAACCATCGATGTCGAGCACCGGCTCGACCGGGTGTCGGCGATGCTCGCCTATCGGATCGAGGTCATGCGGCTTTCGCGGCAGATCAGCGAGCAGACCAAGGG
>DATEQL010000867.1:0-6505 GCA_035272665.1 Allostellaceae bacterium | reverse complement strand
AGTTGCGTCGGCGGCGAGATCCATATCGAGGCGCGCGCGCGCTCGTTTCTGCATCGCCAGGTGCGCAACATGGCGGGAACCCTGAAGCTGGTCGGGCTCCGCCGCTGGCACCCCGATGACGTCGCCAGCGCGCTTGCTGCCCGCGACCGCCGCGCCGGCGGCCCGACCGCCCCGCCCGAGGGCCTCTATCTGGTCGCAGTCCGCTACCCGGCCGACTTTCAATAAAGGCCGCCGACAACCCGGCTGATCAGCACCCCGAGGACGAGATCGACGAGAACGACGAACGCAGCGGCGGAGCCGGTGGTCTCCAGCGCAACGCGGGCGATGTACCATTCATAGACGAGGGTGGCGATCGCGGCGATGAAGTCGATGGCCTGGCTGGCCTGAGCGCCCAGTATTCCGGTCTCGGCTTCGAGGCCGACCAGAACAAAGAGCACGCTCTGCGGCACCTGACACCAGTTGTAGGGAACCATAAAATCGAAGAAGCGGTGCGCGCGACCAAGCCATCGCGTCACCGTCAGCATCAAGAGCGGGAACGCGACCCAGGCGATGACATAGCCGATGGTCTCGACCGTAACGATGCGCCAGCCGCCCGAGCCCTGCCATTCGGCAACCGTTACTCTCATCGCCAGCAGCATCAGGTAAAGCGGATACGATATCGCCGCGGCGCGAAATGAGTGCCAGAACCCGTCGAGCGAACGATCGAAGCAAGCAAGCCCGCCGCTATCGCCGCGCGCCAAGCGCAAGGTGCCGGCAAGCGCCAGCCGCGCCTCGACCCATGCGGTATTTCCCATCAGGGTGAGTCGAAGAACAGCCCGAGAAAGGTGTGGTAGATCTCGGTCAGCGCGGCGAGGTCGGCAAGTGTGACCCGTTCGTCGACCTGGTGCGCCCTCTGCCCGACGAGGCCGAATTCGGCAACCGGGCAACAGACCCGGATGAAGCGGGCGTCCGAGGTGCCGCCGGTCGTGCTGAATTCGGGCGTTCTTCCGGAGACCCGGCGGATCGCCTCGGCGAGCCGCTCGCCGACTGCACCGGGTGGGACGAGAAACGACTCGCCGCTGACCCTGACGTCGAGCGCGTAACGCCCACCGACCGCGTCGAGCCGCGCGGCGAGCCAGCGCTTCAACGTCTCGCCGGTCCAAACGTCGTTGAAGCGAATGTTGAAGACCGCAGACGCGCTCGCCGGGATCACGTTCGCGGTCGGGTTGCCGATATCGATCGTCGAGACCTGCAGGGTCGAGGGCTGGAAATGCTCGGAGCCCCGATCGAGCTGGGCGGTGGTCAGCGCGTGCAGCATCGCGACGAGACGATGCGCCGCGTTGTCAGCGAGCTGCGGGTAGGCGGTGTGGCCTTGCACACCGTGTACCGTCAGCCGGCCGGTCAGACTGCCGCGCCGGCCGATCTTGATCATGTCGCCGAGTGCCACAGCACTGGTCGGCTCGCCGACAACGCAGGCGTCGAGGATTTCGCCCCGCTCGCCGAGCCAATCGAGCACCTTCCTGGTGCCGTTGACCGCCGGCCCCTCCTCGTCACCGGTGATCAACAGGCTGATCGAGCCGGCGATCCCGGCTTGATGCCGGTCGAGGTAACGCTGCGCCGCGGCGATAAACGCGGCGATCGCCCCTTTCATGTCGACGGCACCTCGGCCGCACAGCTCGCCGTCACGTACGACACCCGCAAAAGGATCGAACGACCAAGCCGCGCAAGATCCCGGCGGGACCACGTCGGTGTGACCAGCAAAGCACAGATTTGGCGGCGCGGTGCCGTGGCGGGCGTAGAGATTGTGAATCGGATCGGTGGCATCGCCGCCGAACACCAGTCGGTGGCAGGCGAAGCCGAGCTCCTCCAATGTCGCGGCGAGGACATCGAGCGCGCCCTCGTCTTTCGGGGTAACGCTCGGCCGGCGGATCAGCTGGGCAGCCAGTGCCGCCGGGTCGACAGCCCGCTCCATCATTCGCGCAACAGCTCGTTGATCGAGGTCTTCGCTCGGGTCTGCTCGTCGACCCGCTTGACGATGACGGCGCAATAGAGGCTCGGGCCCGGCCTGCCGTCGGGCAACGGCTTGCCCGGCAACGAACCCGGCACAACCACGGAGTAGGCCGGGACGCGACCCATATGAGTCTCGCCGGTTTGGCGATCGACGATCTTGGTCGTGGCGCTGATGAAGGTGCCCATCGCCAGCACCGAGCCCTCTTCGACGACGACCCCTTCGACGACCTCGCTGCGCGCGCCGATAAAGCAGTTGTCTTCGATAATGACGGGCTCGGCCTGCAACGGCTCGAGCACGCCGCCGATCCCAACCCCGCCCGAGAGATGACAGTTCTTGCCGATCTGCGCGCACGAGCCCACCGTCGCCCAGGTGTCGACCATCGTGCCGCTGTCGACATAGGCGCCGACATTCACAAAGCTCGGCATCAGCACGACGTTCGGCGCGATATAGGCCGAATGCCGCACAAAGCAGCCGGGCACCGCGCGAAACCCGGCGTCGCGAAAGCGGTTGGACGACCAGCCGGCGAATTTGGAGGGCACCTTGTCCCACCAGCGGGCGGCTCCCCGCTCGGGGTCGGCCGGGCCGCCCGGGATCTCGACCATGTCGTTGAGCCGGAACGACAGCAGCACCACCTTTTTGAGCCATTGATGGACCTGCCAGCCTCGGGCGGTCTTCTCGGCGACGCGGAGCCGCCCCGCATCGAGCCCGTCGAGTGCGGCCTCGACCGCGTCCCGCATCGCGCCGCCGGTCGCAGGCGTCAGCCTCTCACGGTCCTCCCAGGCGGCGTCGATGGTCGCGGCGAGATCGGCGTCGGTCATCACTCTTCCACGGCAGCTGAAGGTGGGCAAAGGCGGGCCGCACCATGATCGGCCCTCCCCGCAGTGTCAACCGACGCCCCCTTCGGTTTCCGTGTTCTACGGGAGGAAACAGCGTGAATCGGGGTTTCGGCCGGGTTTTCGGGCGAACCTCGCCCGGCAAGTCATTGGTATTTACAGAGAAGCACCTGGGAAGGCCTTCGGGACCGGGCGCGAATGCGTTTGGTCCGCGCGGCGGCTCTGGTTCGGCCTGACGAAACCCGAAGAGTCGCAGGCTGCTCACCACCGCACCGGCCGCGGCGAAGCCGGCGCCGATCAGCAGGGCCAAGGTGGCGCCGCGGCCGATGCCGCCCGGGCCGGCGCTCGTCAACGAGAAGATCAGGCCGACGAGCCGCGCGGTGGCGAGAATGCCGCTGGCGCTGCCGGCGCGTTCGCGCGGTGCGCTCGAAAGGATGGTGCGGTTGTTGGGGGATTGGAAGAAGCCGAACCCGATGCCGCAGATCGCCATGCACCAGGCGATTCGCGATACCGCCGCGTGCGCTTCCTGGGTGGCCACCAGAACGAGTCCCAGGCTCAATACGGCCAAACCGATCCCGCCGAGAATGCCGGCCGGATAGCGCCGGTCGACAAGCCATCCCGCGATTTGTGCGGTGAAACCGACTGCCACCGGCCACGGGGTCATCAAGAGGCCGGTCTCGACCGCCGACCGGCCGAGCACCTCATCGAGGAAGAACGGCAGCGAGACAAAGGTCAGGTTCTGCGCGGTGAACGAACAGATCGAGCCCATAACGGAGAGCGCGACGAAGAGTTCGAGCGCCAGCATCGGGTAGGCCAGCAGGCGTTGCCGCCAGACGAAGAGCGCACCCGCGACCGCCGCATCCGCCAGCTCGAACGCGACGACCGCGGACAATCGGCGAAGATTGTCGATGCCGATGATCAGGGCGCCAAAGGTCGCCGCGCTCAACAGGGCGCTGAGCCAATCGAAACGATGGCGGGCGAGCGGGGTCCGCGGCAGCTCGCGCCTCGCGAACGCCAGGCCGACGACGCCGAGGGGCACATTGATCGCGAACAGCCATTGCCACGATGCGATCGACAGAATTCCGGCCGCCACACTCGGCCCGATCGCTGCCGAGATCGATCCGACGACCGCATTGATCCCGATGCCGCGGCCGAGCTGATCGGCGGGATAGATGAAGCGGAGCAGGGCCGTGTTGACGCTCATGATCCCCGCACTGCCAAAACCCTGGAGAATGCGCGAGGCGACGAGCATGGTCAGCGACCTGGAGAGCGCGCGGGCGAGGGAGCCGAGCGTGAACACGGCCAGACCCCAGACGAAGACGCGCCGGTAGCCGCGCAACTCGCCAAGCGAGGCGAACGGCAAGAGCGAGATCGTCACGGCGAGCTGATAGGCATTGACCACCCAGACGGCGTTCGCCGGGTCCGCGCGAAGCTCGGCAGCAATGGTCGGCAGCGCGATGTTGGCGATGGCACCATCGAGCACCGACATCGAAAGGCCGGTCAAGACCACGAGCATCGCCCGCCGCCGCTGCGGCAGGCCGTCTCGCGCCCGCGGGCGGTTCATGCGGCCCCTACCCTAACCCTGCTCTCTTCGCCCCTTCCCGTCCCCTGCCGCTGGTTCCATCACATCGATTTCGAGCTTCGCCGTCGCGCGTTGCTGACGCCTCGATGCCTGCAAATCGGAGATTGGCGGCTTCCCAGTCATGACGGCGACCGTACCCTCGTGGCTTGCCCGCGCCTGGTTCTTTGTCGATATGAGCCCGAACCGTGCGCGGTTATGCTGTAGGAACGAAGGCTAGCAACCGCGCTGCCCTTGCAAGCAGAAACGCTGGGGCTGTATTGTTTCCCCATCACCTCAACGGGGAAGCGGAAGTGCGGCAGGTCCTCGCCGACTTCATGTTCCTGCCAGGCTTAACCCGGTGACCCGCTGTGGAGGTGACCCGTATGCTCGGTCGCGTGGGGCCGGCGGCGTCGTGAGACGTCCCGCCCAACTCGATGGGTACGGGAATATCGTGATAAGAGGCAGCGATGGATCGCAGTCGGCTTAGCGGTTGCGGCTGTCGGTTGCGGCGGACGCCAAACCCCATCGTTGCCGACATAGATCTTGCCCTTGCTGTGGACAGCGAAGCCATGCGGCGAGATAAGAATCAGGTTTTTCCTGTGGGCCGTCGCAGTGATTTACGAATTTCCCCGAGCCCAGCGCAGGATCGCATCGAACACCGGCCTTAGGTTTCGAGCATTTGGCGGGATCTCATACTCAACGCGAGGCGGCACTTCCGGATAGACGGTCCGCTTCACAACCCGTCGGCTTCGAGTTCCCGCGGCTGAGCCGTCAGCATGTATTGGGTGATGGAGAGAATGGCGCGGCTCAGCTCGCCAAAGCGATGCAGCCGTTGGTTCAACAGCCACAGAGTCTCCAGCTTCCACTTGCCGGTCAGAATGCCCAGAGCCTTTCGGGCTTCCGCCCGCAACGCGGTGACTTCTGGATCGGCATCCCTCCGCGCTGCTTCGGTCCCTCTGCGCTGCTTCGATACTAGGGCGTGTCGTCAATTATTTCGGGTCTGCACGTGAAACGAGTCAACGTTGAGCCGATGCGTAGTAAAAAGAGTCTATCGCTACAGTAATTTATGTGATTCATGGAGAGTCGGCTTTGCACAAGGCTGACCCATGAACCGATAGGCACTTCGCGATGACCAATGGGAGCGAATCAAGCACCTGCTTCCCGGAAAAGCCGGAGATGTCGGTGTAACCGCCCGAGATAATCGCCGATTCGTCGAAGCGGTTCTCTACCGATACCGCGCCGGAACTCCGTGGCGTGACCTGCCGGAGCGCTTCGGCGATTCGCCAGGGGGCGGATGACACGATCATCGGCGTCAAAGGCCTTGTCGGCGATCAGGATGTTGGCGGCCATTTGCGGCAGCAATGCATCGGCGCCGACCAGATCGTGGACCTGTCCTGGGGTGAGCAGAAAGCGCAACGGGTTGCCGAGCGCGTCGACCAGGGCGTGGATCTTGGTGGTCAATCCGCCCTTGCTGCGGCCAATCGCTTGATCATCATCTTTTTTTGGGTGCGCCGGCGCTGTGCTGGTGGGCCCCACGATGGTGCTGTCGATCATGGAGTATTCGTTGTCGGCATCGGCTGGCCAGGTGCTCAAAAACCCGCTGCCAGATCTCCTTCTTGGCCCAGCGGCTGAAGCGCCGGTGGGTGTTCTTCCAATGCGCCGGGAAATCAGCCGTGATCCCGATCAGGCAAAACCGAACCGCGCCACGCCCGTTCGATCAGGAACTCTACAAGACACGACACCTGATCGAAAATTTCTTCTGCAAACTCAAGCAGTTCCGGGCCATCGCTACCCGCTTCGACAAAACCGCAAGAAATTTCCTCGCCGCCGTCCATCTCGCCGCCGCTACAATCTGGCTCAATTGACGACACGCCCTAGGCAGGCGGCGGCTGGGTTAAGTTTAGCGGGTCGCGATATAGCCCCGAAGGCAACGCCTCACTTTGGTTCTCGGGAGTCCAGGGAGTCGTGACCAGTGACCCCGGTCCGATCACGACCTCTTGCCAGGATTAGCGAAAAAACGATCCCGTTCTTGCGCAGCCACTGTGCCGAGCGTGTAGCAAGCCATTCCGCCGCGCGACCGACGTTGTAGTCGCCGCCCAAGCCCATGCCGCAAAAGCCCGC
>DATEQL010000866.1:0-4865 GCA_035272665.1 Allostellaceae bacterium | reverse complement strand
CTCGGCCGGGCCTTGGGCACCGATCGGCAAGGGATGCGGTTCCTGCTCGATTTGCTGCAGGCGAACGCGGTCATCGAGGAGCGGAGCGGTGACGTTCGCTTCACCCGGCGGTTCCTCGACGCGTTGCGTTACCGCGACTTGCTCGAGACAAAGCTGGATTTTGCGGGCTTCACGATCAACGATTTCGCCGACTTGTTTACCGTGCTGATCAAGAATGCCGGCGGATTTATGGGGCAGGCGCGCCTGTTCGAGCTGTTCGATTACCGGCGGTGTCTGGAACCCAGCATCGAGAACTACGCGGTCACACGGGCGTGGATGCGCATCACCTCGACGTTGACCCGCTATGAGGCGCTCGCCTGCATGGCGCTTTACGATTTCGGTGGCCATCGGCGCATGCTGGATATCGGCGGCAACAGCGGCGAGTTCATCCTACAGTTGTGCCGTCGCAATGCCGGCTTGCACGGCACGGTGCTCGACCTGCCGCTGGTCTGCGAGATCGGCATGGAACACGTGCTCGCCGAGCCCGAGGGTTCGCGGATAGGGTTCGTCAAGGCCGACATCAGGAGCGACCTTGTGCCTTTGGGCTACGATCTGATCACCTTCAAGTCGATGCTGCACGACTGGCCGGCCCAGGAGGCACGCCAGTTCATCGACAAGGCGGCGCGGTCGCTCAGCCCCGGGGGCACATTGCTAATCTTCGAGCGCGGGCCGTTGCGGGTGGGCGCCGCGGCGCCTCCAATGTCGATGCTGCCGATCCTGCTTTTTTTCCGCTCCTACCGCCCGCCATTGGACTATGCAACACAACTGCAGGGGCTGGGATTCCAGGAGATCCGGCACCAAGAAATCGAGCTGGACTCGCCGTTTTCCCTGGTCTGTGGAAAGAAGCCGCGGGCGTGAGGGCTTGTAACGCCGCGCGCTCGCGCTCTTTGTCTCGATGCGGGGATTCGCCCGGGAGTAACGTCTCGTGCCCGATATTGATATTTCGCTCCCCATGACCGCCACCGGCAAGCGCTTTACGGCAGACGATTACGTGGAAGTCACGGTGCACTTCAAGTGCAACCTGAAGTGCGTCCATTGCATGATCGAAGGGACGATGGACTGGCTGAGGCCCGAGTCGAACGATCAGCTCGCTCGGATCCTCGCCCAGAACGCCCGGGAACGCAGGTGGAAGGGACTTACCCTCACCGGTTCCGAAGTGACGCTGCGCCATGACCTCCCGGATCTGGCGCGGGCGGCGCGCAGCCACGGCTTCGAGCACGTCCGCATCCAGACTCATGGAACGCGCTTGGCGGATCAGGAATATTGCCATGAGCTGGTCGATGCGGGCATCGACGAATATTTCGTGAGTGTGACCGCCGCCGATGCCGCTACGCACGATGCGATCACCGGCGTCAGGGGCTCGTTCGACAAGACGGTTCGCGGGCTTGAGAACCTCGACGCCCTCGAGTGCGTCGTGACGCTCACCAACACCGTCATTACCGAGAGCAGCTATCGACAGTTGCCGTTGGTCGTGGAGCGGCTCGGCCACCTACGCCGGCTGGCTCAGATGGAATTCTGGACCTATTGGCCGATGCGCGAAACCGACGACAAGGATTTGATCGCCTCGCATCTCGAAGTGTTGCCGTATCTCAGGGAGGCAATCGCCGCAGCCAAGGGCTGTGGCCGCTCGGTGGAGGTGAAGAACTTTCCCGAGTGCCTGCTCGGCGACGATCGCGACGCCCTCGACAACGACCAGCCCAAGCTCGTCATCGATCCCGAGTTCTGGCCGGAATTCATGCGCAACGGCTTTCACCAATGCGTGCACCGAAGCTATTGCGCTTCGCGCCGTTGCCTCGGACTGAATACCGCCTATGTCAACAAGTACGGCTGGCATGCCGACGTTCTGGTGCCGTTGGCGACGGAGCGCTGAATGGAGCCGATCAAGACACGGGCTGCCAACGCCTTCAAGATGTCGCTGGAAGCGGGCGAGTTGGTGATCGAGTTCGGCAATGTGGTTGGCCCGGGACAGACCCCCGGGCCGGCGGCGGTGGCGGTCACCGACCGGGTGATCTTGCCGCTCGATACCGGGCGGCGGCTGGCTTACTCGCTAGAGGACTGCTTGAAGCCGCACGCGGCGGCCCTGCGCGCCGAGGAGGCGAAGGCGCTGCCGCCGTCGGAGGCGGCGGTAGCGGCGCGGTCGGGACAAGCGCCCGTGCGCCCATCGCCGGAGGCGGCCGGCGAACGCGCGGCGGAGCTGCTGCGCATGGTCGGCGATCTCGGTATTCCGTACCAATACGAGCGCTCGTTCAGGATTTGCCGACAAGCGTTGTTGGCAAACCGGTTCCTGCTGACCGTCGATGCCGGCAACATCCCCGGCAATCCCGGTGAGCGCACGCTCGAGATTTGCGACCGCCTGCACATGCCGGGCGCAGCGCGGGAGGCGGCCGCAGCGAATTTCGCGATGGCCAAGTGCGTCCATTTCGGCTTCGAGGCTGACGACGACAGCATCATCTGCAAGCTCTACCTGGAACGGGCGGTTCCGGGGGAGGAGGCGCAGCGCGCCCGCGCGCGCGGCGAGCCGGTGCTGCTCCACCTCGCCTTCAAATGGGACCTCGTCAAGGATGCGGCGGTCACGACCAGATACCTCTGGCGGCCCGGACTCTCGGCTGCCGAGATCGAGGCCAGGCTGGCATATGTCTACCGCGACGGGGCGCGAGCCTCGTGCGTGCTCGCGCTGGCCGCTCTTGATCTGACCAGGGGCAGGGCCGCTGCCGAGCAGCTGCAATATCTGGAAGTCGAGGAGGCGGAGAACGGGCGGCGATCATTCGATCTCAACCTCTATGACGCCAAGCTGCAGGTCAAGGACATGCAACGGCTGCTGCACCGGATGCGCGAGCACTTTGGCGTGCGCCCCGGGCAGATGCAGGCACTTTACGACCAGATCAAGACGAAGGCGCTCGGGCACCTGGCGGGCGGGGTCCACCGCAACGGCGAGGATTTCTTCAATGTCTATTATGGCGTGCTGGGTCTCCATCGGCGGCAATAGCAGCGATTTCATTCTACAGTTATGCCGCCACAATGCCACGTTGCACCGCACGGTGCTCGACCTGCCGATGGCCCGCGAGATCGGCATCGAACACGTGCTCAGACTGAATACCGCCTATGTCAACAAGTACGGCTGGCACGCCGACGTTCTGGTGCCGTTGGCGACGGAGCGCTGAATGGAGCCGATCAAGACACGGACTGCCGATGCCTTCAAGATGTCGCTCGAAGCGGGCGAGTTGGTGATCGAGTTCGGCAATGTGGTTGGCCCGGGACAGACCCCCGGGCCAACGGCGGTGGCGATCACCGACCGGGTGATCTTACCGCTCGATACCGGGCGGCGGCTGGTTCACTCGCTAGAGGACTGCTTGAAGCCGCACGCGGCGGCCCTGCGCGCCGAGGAGGCCAAGGCGCTGCCGTCGTCGGAGGCGGCGGTAGCGGCGCGGCCGGGACGAGCGCCCGTGCGCCCGCCGCCGGAGGCGGCCGGCGAACGCGCGGCGGAGCTGCTGCGCATGGTCGGCGATCTCGGCATTCCGCACCACTACGAGCGCTCGTTCAAGATTTGTCGACAAGCGTTGTTGGCGAACCGGTTCCTGCTGACCGTCGACGCCGGCAACATCCCCGGCAATCCCGGTGAGCGCACGCTCGAGATTTGCGACCGCTTGCACATGCCGGGCGCGGCGCGGGAGGCGGCCACAGCGAATTTCGCAATGGCCAAGTGCGTCCATTTCGGCTTCGAGGCGGACGACGACAGCATCATCTGCAAACTCTACCTGGAGCGGGCGGTTCCGGGGGAGGAGGCGCAACGCGCCCGCGCGCGCGGCGAGCCGACGTTGCTCGGCCTCGCCTTCAAATGGGACCTCGTCAAAGACGCCGCGGTCACGACAAGATACCTCTGGCGGCCCGGCCTCTCGGCCGCCGAGATCGAGACCAGGCTGGCATTTGTCTATCGCGACGGGCCGCGAGCCTCGTTCGAGGTCGCGCGGGCCGTATTTGATCTGACCAGGGGCAGGGCCGCCGCTGAGCAGCTGCAATATCTGGAAGTCGAGGAGGCGGAGAACGCGCGCGGATCCTTCGATCTCAACCTTTATAACGCCAAGCTGCAGGTCAAGGACATGCAACAGCTGCTGCACCGGATGCGCGAACACTTTGGCGTGCACCCCGGACAGATGCAGGCGCTTTACGACCAGATCAAGACGAAGGCGCTCGGGCATCTGGCGGGCGGTGTCCACCGCAACGGCGAGGATTTCTTCAATATCTATTATGGCTTGGTGGGTCTCCCGCACTTTCACGGCGGGTTCCGGTGAGCCGGAGGGCGGCCGGCGCCGGCAGGAGGTAGCGGCCCGATGAGCGGAGCCCACCGTTTCGAATACGCGACCGCGTACGACCCATCACTCAATTATTGCCTTTGGGAATATAGTCCGGCCGCACCCGCCGAGGACAAGTTCCGCTCGATCAATCTCTTGCTCCAATCCTTCGATCATGCCGGCATCGATGGGCGCGCGTTCGAGATCGTCGAGGCAATCCGCGAGGAAATCGGCGCATTCCGCACAGTGTTCGGCATCAAGCTGTTGGGCAACCGGCTGGCATGGGAGTTCTATTTTTACGACTATGCCAGGCGGCGGCGGGAAGTCTCGATCACCCGGGTCTTGAGCGCCGTCCGGCCGTTCCTGGCCTGCGACGTACCGGTCAACGAGAACCTGCCCTATTTCATGTTCTCGCTCGATCTCGATGCGGAGTTGGCGAGCGGTCGGCGGCCGCTCGATGTCGTCCATATGTACATCGGCAACCCCGGCAGCACGGTATCCTCCGGCATCGCCTATGCGGTGCGCGCCGAGGGTACT
>DATEQL010000865.1:0-11888 GCA_035272665.1 Allostellaceae bacterium | reverse complement strand
ATTCGCCGAGTGCAGAACATCGTCGAGATTGCCGGCATGGAGGGAGAAATCATCACGTTGCGCGAGCTCTTCACCTTCCAGTATCGCGGCGAGCGGCGCGACGGCACGATCGAGGGCGAGTTTCGATCCGCCCGGACGCGTCCGGATTTCGTTTCTCGCGCCGCCCAATTCGGCCTCGACAAGGAACTGCTCGACATACTCGGCATCGGCGGAGCCCACGTGTGACTCCGAAGGCTTCCGTCGCCTGCCTCGGGTTCCCCTCACCTAACCATCCCTGCGGGCTGGGTGCAGAACCAGCTCTTCCTCGCACTAACCGTCATGGCCGGGCATGTCCCGTGGGCCTTCAGCCCACGGACCAGTTCCGTGGGCATCCACGCCTTCCTGCGCGACGGGAGAGAATGTGGATCACCGGGTCAAGCCCAGTGATGACGAGTACTTGCGCCGGGGGGTGAGGTGCAGAACCAGATTGTCCTCGCCATCCTCGGCTCGGTTGTGCTGCTCGGCGCCGCGCTGTTGGTCGCACTGCGGGCCGATCGGCTCAGAGAGAGCCGCGCGCAGCGCCTGAAGGTGGTAGCCGCATTGGCGCCCACCGTCGACGGGTCGGCTGTTTCATTGCGCAGGCCGCTGGCGCCGCGCGCCGCACGCGGGCTTTCCTTGCTGCCGGGGGAGTTATGGGCCCGTCTGGACGCCGCCCTCGCGGCCGCCGGCAATCGGATCGGGGTGCCGCACCTCGCCGCTGCTGCGGTGATCGCGGCGGCCGCGGTGATCCTCTATGCGAGCTCCGGGATGGGGTTCAGCCCAGCTCTGAGCGTCATTCTCACCGGCGCCGCGGCGGTAGCCGCGCCGATCCTGCTGCTGCGCCTTGCGCAAAGGCGCTACCGGAACCGCTTTCTCGATGTCTTCCCGGATGCTCTCGATCTGATCTCTCGCGCCGTTCGCGCGGGTCTTCCTTTATTCGATGCGATGGAGGTGACGGCGCGGGAGATCCGCACCCCGGTCAACGTTGAATTTCAGCGGACGCTCGACGAGGTGCGCATCGGTGTCGAGATGGAGGAAGCGCTGCGGCGCGCCGCCCTGCGCGTCCGCGTGCCGGATTTCTGGTTCTACGTCGTCGCCCTAGCCCTGCAGCGGCGCACCGGCGGCAGCCTCGCCGAGACCCTCGGAAACCTTAGCAACGTCATTCGCCGACGTAAGGAAATTCGCCTCAAGGCCCGCGCGCTGACCGCCGAGTCGAAAGCGTCGGCGGTGGTCTTGGCGATTGTGCCGTTCTTTGTTGCCGGGGTGTTTTTTCTGATCACTCCGGATCTGATGTCGGTCTTGCTCCAGGACCCGCGCGGCCGGTTCATGCTGGGTCTCGCCGTTCTGAGCGTCGCTGCCGGCGTGGCCGTCATGGCGGTCATGATCGAGAGAAGCCTGCGATAGCCATGTTCGAGACCTTCAACTTCGGCACCTTTCTGACCGCGCGGGTCGGCGAGGTCACTCTCGGCCCGATCGATACTCTGGTCCTCGTTCTGGCGCTGGCCGCGGCCCTCCTGTCCGCGTTCTATCTGTGGCAAATCGGACAGGGCGAGGATCGTCAGGATCGTCTTAGCGCGCGCCTCGGCTCGGTGATCGAGCGCGCGCCAACGGTCAGGCCGCAAGGCCCACGCTGGTACGACTGGATCGGTAGGAGTGTGGCGGCGAGCCCTGCCGTCAGCAAGAGCCAGCAGGAAAAAATGCTGGCCGTCCTCGCCGCAGCTGGGATCAGGGGACATCGCGACCTCGCCACGTTCATCTCGAGCAAGCTCTGCGCTGCCGTGGCATTCGCTGCGCTATCGTGGCTGTTCCTCGGGTGGCGCCAATGGTTCCCTGGGGTGGCGCTAATCAGATGGGCCGTGGTGGTTGCCGCCCTGTTGCTCGGTTGGCAGTTCCCCGACCTCGTTCTCTCCCGTCTCGCGGCGCGGCGGCGCCGGCGCATCGAGCAGGGCATCCCCGATGCGCTCGATCTTCTCGTCATCTGCGCCGAGGCGGGGCTCAGCCTCGACCAGGCGATGGAGCAGGTCGGCCAGGACCTGCGCCCCGCGAACCCCGTGGTCGCCGGGGAGTTCGCGGCGACAGCCGCGGAAATGCGGGTGCTGCCGGACCGCGGCGTAGCGCTCGAAAACCTGGTGCGACGCACCGGGCTCGAAAGCCTGCGTGGCATTACGGCGACGCTCAGTCAGGCGATCAGATTCGGCACCCCGCTTGCCGAATCGTTGCGGGTTCTCGCCGCCGAGATGCGGACCATTCACTTGGCGCGTATCGAAGAGCGGGCGGCGCGCCTCCCGGTTCTCCTCGCCTTTCCGCTCATGGCGTTTATCCTTCCGGCTCTCTTCATGGTGATCGGCACGCCGATGGTGCTGCGTATCGCCGATTTCTTCAAAACCCTGATCCTAACGACCCCGGCAGGGTTGCCATGATCGTCAGGCAGGACCTCGGCCGGCAGAGTAGACGAAATGGACATGCTTGACGCCTTGATCCGGCAAGGTGGTCGATACCGCCGAAACTTACTCGGAACGCAACGAGCTCCCAGAACGGCAACGACCTCGCGCGGGAATCCCGCTATGCCGTCTCGGCTCGAAGAGCGTGGTGCCGTCGCGGTTGAGTTTGCTCTTTTATTCCCGGTGCAACTGCTGATGCTTGCGGGCATCTTTGGCATAGGCGTAGCTATGGTCGAAGACATGCAGCTCAACTTTGTCGTCCAGGGTGCCGCGCAGATAGAAGCGGGGTGGACGAGCGTACCCTCTAGCACCGGGGTGATATGGGCGAGCGCCCAGTTACCGTCGGCGACGTTCAGCCCCAACTCGTGCGTCTTTGCCGGTACCCCCGGTGCTCAGATCATCGGCCAGTGGCCCATAAATCTTCTAGGGTTACTACCGGGCATACCGACGCTGACATTGTCGGCACAGGCCTGCTCGCCGATCAAGCCGCCGACACAGCCGGCACCGCCGACCGGGTGAGAGAAAGCCACGAAGGGGACGGAAACGAAACGCCCCGCACTGAGGCAGGGCGCTCGCACAATCTAGCGTTCGACGTAATCCCGGCTCGCTCCCGGCGAGTATGAGTTTGCGCGCGTTCGTGCTGCCTTCTCCTCCGTTTTGTGGCTCTCGGCGTCGCCAACCACAACCGATCGGCGATTTTTAACCATCATGGAGGTGTTGTGGAGGAGAGGTAACGACGAACTGTGGTTAATATAGAGTCCGCCGCGCCCGCGCCGCGCAAGACCTGGGTTTCATGCGTGCTTTGCACGCTCCAAATCATCGGGCCTATGAACGATACTGCGAGTCCCATCGCGGCCCAGCCGATCAGGGTTTTTATCGAGGCAAACGGCTTCCGCCTCTGCAACTTGCGGATCTCCTGCTGGAGCTTAGCGATCAGGTTATCGATACCGAGCCGCCTTTGCGCTAGCTCGATGACCAAGCGCCAGTTCTCTGCTTCCGCTTTGGCGAGCTTATCGCGATCGAACGGGTCCGCCCCATCCGGCGGTGTCAGCACCTCGGTCCAGGTAACACCCGCGTCCGTGAGGAGAATATGCGCCGAACGACCGGCTGCGGCCACCTCGCCATCGTGGTGCGATCCGAGCATGGCGAGCACTTTGGCGAGCTTGTCGCGATCGAGCGCAGGCATTTGCGTCCCGGTGTCCAGAGGTAATGGAGCGTTTCCAAGTCGGAATGCTTCAGGAAAATCTCGCCCCCGCGTAGCGAACCCCACGCGGGGTAATTTCTCACAATCTCTCTATCTGCGCCGCATTTCGGACATTCGTGAATAGTGAAACCACCGGGAGAGGAGGAAAGACCCTTTTGCATTCGTTCAGGCGCGATCCGAGGAAGAAACCGCGCAATAACCTCCGCGATGAGCCCGGCGATGCCGTCGTGCTTCACCCGCGGTGACCTTGCCAGGCTGCAGCAGTCGCGCGCCTACGATTGGCTGATGCGGTTGCCGATGCTGGGCTGGGCGAGCCTGCTGGCGATGGCGTCGATCGGGGACCTCGTCCGATTTGTCGGCAAGGCCGATCCCGCGGTTCCCGTTGCCGTCTACGCGATCGATATTGCGATGCGGCTGTCGACGATCGCGTTTCTGATCCTGCTGATGACCACGGTGGTGCTGCGCGCGCGTCCGACCGGAAAGGCTCGTGGTGTCGAGCCGCGGGTCTCCGCCGTGATCGGCACCTGCCTTATCAGCGCCATCGTGTTCTTTCCCCGCCGTGAATTGTCGTTTGCCGCGGAGATCGTCTCGACCCTGCTGATCCTGACCGGCAATGCGCTGGCGGTGCTGGCACTCGGTCGGCTCGGTCGCTCGTTCAGCGTCATGGCGGAGGCGCGACGTCTCGTCACTTCGGGCGCGTATCGGATCATTCGGCACCCGCTCTACCTGGCCGAGATGACCGCCGTCATCGGCGTCCTGATGCAGTTTCTGTCGTGTTGGACCGCATTGCTCTTCGCCGCGCTGGTGGCAGTTCAGTTCCGGCGCATGCGGAACGAGGAGGTCGTCCTGACCGAAGTCTTCCCCCAGTACATGGCCTATAAGCAGAGGACCGCGCGGCTGATACCGGGGATTTATTAAAGAATTCGGCGACACACGGCGTTATCCGTCGCGGGTGTCACGCCGCTCACAGCACGGCGAGGTTGCCGGCGACGACCACGAAGCTGTACGAAACGGCGAGGATCATCGGCCACCATCGCCGCACCAGCGGGCCTACGACGCAAATCCACCCGACCCCCGCGGCCTTCGGCAGCCACCACGCAGCACCCCACTGGGCCTGGTAGGATGCCATGATCGGGTTGGCTTCCCAATTCCCAGCAATCGCAAGGGCGGAGTTCGTCGTGAGCACGTCGGCCACTTGCAGCACGACGAAAATGGCCAACAGCAACCAATAGGAGCGCGGCAGAACTCGCAGGCGCCGTGTGACGGTTGGATTTCGCGGCGACCAGCCATCGTCTGTGCGCTCGGCGCTGCCGAATTCCGCATCTGGCATAAGGCGTCTCGGACCAGAGAGGGTTCTGATCTAACGCTAACGCTCAAAACGTCAAGGTGGCGTCGATCGTGCGGCACGGGAACCGCCGAGCGCCGTGGCGGGAGAGCAACAGCTCGAAAAACCGCCGGCCGCTCAAGTCTGTTAATGTTAAACCGACACAGAAATGATTCACCACGAATTTTCGTCGATTAACAATAAATAATGTGGAAGATTTCGCCTTTCTGAGCAAGATCAAAACCAACACGGACACTTCGTTAACTACCCGCCGACTGCGGTCGGGGCCGTTTCGTCGAAAAGGATCCACGGGTCATGCGCGACGAGGAGTATCGGGCGGCGGTGGCCGCATTCATCCGCACCAAGGGCGTCACCCGCTGCCCGACGGCCTGCGCGCTGCCGACCCAGGGGACCGTCGCCGCCGTCGACCGCGCCGCCCTCGAGAACTATGCGGCCGCCCGCGAAGGCTCGCGCCACAAGCGCCAGGCGGCGCGCCAGCGGGCATTCTGGACCGCGCTCCTCCCGCGCGAATAGCTTTGCAGCGCTACAAATCCAAGCACATTCCATGGGTAATCTTCCCCCTCCCGACACCAAACGATGGGTGGTCCGCCGCAAGGCCGCGGTGGTCGCCGCCGTGCAGAGCGGCAAGATCACCTTCGAAGAAGCCTGCCGCCGCTACCAGCTGACCGCGGAGGAGCTCCGCGCCTGGCAGCACGCCTACGAGGCGCACGGCCTGCCGGGGCTGCGCGCCACCCGGCTTCAGCAATACCGCATCCGGTCCGCGCCGCGACCCCGCCGGCCGCGCCGCCGCTGATCGGCGGCTCCGCCGGTCGCTGGTGCTTCCCGGTTCGGCCGATCGGGCTCCCTGTTCGGCCGATTTAATTCCCGGTTCGGCCGCTTAGGGAATTTGCCGCACGGTCGGACGCGATATCAACGACTTGGCGGCGTCGACCACGGGGCCGAAGCCCCGGAAACCGGGTTTTTCCCGGTATCTTCCCGTCCCACCAGGGATAATGCCGCAGGCAGCGCAGCGCTGGCCTTCCCAAGGGTTTGCTCATAGTCTTATGGTTTAAAGAGAAGGCCGCGCCGCCGGTTGCACACTGTTGGTCCCACTGGGCGCCATGGACATCTCGGTCGTCATCCCCTTCCGCAACTCAGCGCGGCGCCGGGGATGTGCGGCATAGCGGGGTTCACCCAACCCGGGCCCGAGGCGGAGGCGGTGCTCAGGGCGATGAACCGGGCACTGGCGCACCGCGGGCCGGACGGCAGCGGGATCTTAGTCGATCGCGGCATCGCCCTCGGCCACACCCGGCTCGCGATCATCGATCTCGCCGGCGGGGCCCAGCCGCGGGTCGACCGGGCGAGCGGCGATGCGCTCGTCTTCAACGGCGAGATCTACGGCTATCGCGAGCTCGCCGACGAGCTGCGCCGCACCGGTGTCGCACTCTGCGACCGCTCGGATACCGAAGTGCTGTTCCAGCTGATCCGCCGCTTGGGGGTGCGCCGCGCCGTCGAGCGCATCGATGGCATGTTCGCCTTTGCCTTTCGCGACGGTGCGAGCGGTACGGTGTCCCTGGTGCGCGACCGGTTCGGCGAGAAGCCGCTCTATTGGGGCCTCGCCGAGGGCCGGCTCGTCTTCGCCTCCGAGGCATCGGCACTCTTGTGCCACCCGCTCTTTTGCGGCACCGGACCCGACCCTCAGGCCGCCTATAGTGTGCTGCTGTTCGAGTATCTGCCGGGGACCGCTTCGGGATGGAGCGGGATCGAGAAGCTCGAACCCGGCACCATCCTGACCTTCGCGGACGGAAGGATCAGCCGTGAGCGCTACTGGCAACCGCGCCTCGACCGCCGGGCCATGGACCACGGGGCCGCGGGCGAGGACGAGGCGGCCGAGCGGCTGGGCGACCTGTTGCGCCGGTCGGTGCGACAGGCGCTGATCGCCGATGTCCCGGTCGGGGTCTTTCTGTCGGGCGGGGTCGATTCCAGCCTCGTCACCGCGCTTGCCGCCGAGGCCGCACCCGATCTGACCGCGTTCACCGTCCGGGTCAGGGGGGAGGGGTTCGACGGCAGCTTTGACGAGACGCCCCACGCCGTCGCGGTCGCGCGCCACCTCGGGGTGCGGCACGAGGTCGTCGAGCTCGATGCGGCCGATCTCGTCGACGCCTTCGATGCGGTCAGCGAGCGGCTCGGCGAGCCGTTTGCCGATTCCTCGCTGTTGCCCACCTGGCTCGTCTGCCGCGCGGCGCGGCGGCTGATGACGGTAGCACTCGGCGGCGACGGCGCCGACGAGCTCTTCGCCGGTTATCCGAACTTTGCGGTGCAGCGGTTTGCCCCGGCGATGCGTCGCGTCCCGGCACCCTTCGGCCGGGCCCTCGGCCGCGCTATCGACGCGTTGCCGAGCGCGCACGGGTACATGAACCGGCGTTTCCTGTTGGGTCAGCTCTCGCACGGGCTCGGCGCGCCCAACGGGCGGCAATCCTTCTTGTGGATGGCGCCCTTTGCCCCCGAACGCCTCGCGCGGCTGTGGCGGCCTTCTGCACTCCCCGCAGGCGCGCTCGCCGCCGCCTTTGCGCCGATCGACCGCCGTGCGGCCGAGGCGGCGGGCCTGGCGCCGATCGATCTGCTCCTCCACCTCTTTCTCGCGACATATCTTCCCGAGGACATCCTGACCAAGACCGACCGTGCTTCGATGTTCAACAGTCTCGAAGTCCGCGCCCCGTTCCTCGACCGCCGCTTCGCCGAATGCGCTTTGGCCTTGCCGAGGGGGCTCAAGCTGCGCGGTCGGACGAAGAAGTACATCCTCAAGCGTCTTGCTTGCCGCTATCTGCCGCGCGCGATCGTCGAGCGCAAAAAGCATGGCTTTGCCGTGCCGATCGGCGCCCTGATCGGCACCCTCTTTCGCGAGCGCTGCCGCGACGTCATCTTGTCGCGCGCCAATCCGGTCGCCGATTGGTTCGATCGGGCCCAAATCGAGGCGCTCTTCGCCGAGCACGAGAGCGGTCGGCACGACCACGGCAAAAAGCTCTGGGCGCTTTACGTCCTGTTCCGTGTCGCGGGCCGCCGCAACGCGCCGCTCGGTGCCGGTGAGCTGCCGGCCGCCGTGGCGGTGCATTGAAAGGGCTTCTCCACCTTGATCGACCAAGTTACCCGCGATCTCCGGGGCTCACCCGACCGTTTCGGCTGGGAGCGGGGCGCATACGCCGAAATCCTGCCGAACACGGGTCGGGAGCACCAATGGCGGAGACGCGCCGCGGCGAAATACAACGAAAATCGCGCTGACATCCTCCAAGACACCGGGCTCGCTGCTCAGAATCACCCGTTAGACCAAGCGGTTAGGTCTGAGTTGGCGACTTCAGCAAACAACGAAACCGACATCGGCGATCAACGAAAACGGCACGGCCTTCAGGGAGCGAGCACAACAAAACGGGCTGGCTGCGAACACAACGAATGAGGCCCCGGCGGCCGCGCCAATAGGCTGGGGAGGGGACCACCAAGAGCAGTTTCGCCGTTGGACGGTCCACTTGGCGCCGCAGGATTGGGGGGACAAGAGCTTTCTCGATGTCGGGTGCGGCATGGGCCGCAACAGCCTGCGGCCGATGACCTACGGCGCCCGCCGGGTCTGTGCGGTCGACATCGACGAGCGTTCGCTCGAGAGCGCCCGACGCAACCTCGCCCGCTTTCCGGCGGCCGAGGTGGTCTGCTCGAGCGCCTACGATTTGCCCTTTGCCGATCGTTTCGACATCGCCGTCGTGATCGGTGTCCTCCACCATCTTGACGATCCGCAGCCGGCGTTGCAGCGGATGACCCGCGCCGTCATTCCGGGAGGATCACTCTCGTCCATCACCTCTCGCTCTATCCGGCGGCGCTGTTGTGGCTGGCGCTCAAGCTCGGGCTGCGGCCGATCGAATATTTCAAATTGCTGGCGCGGTTCAGGTTCACCCACCTCAGATCAATCGTGTTCGACCAGATGCTGCTGCGGATCGCTCATTACTGGCCGCGTGAAAGGGTCGCCGAACTGATGAGCGAGGCGGGCCTCGAGGACGTCCGGATCGCCGCGGTCAACCAGATGTCGTGGTCCGCGATCGGCACCCGGCCGCTGCCGGCGAAACCCTGAGGAGCTGGATGCTGAAGCTCGGTGCTAGCGTAGCCGAAGCCAAGCGGGTTTTCGGGCTGCTCGGCTGGAAGTCGATGGCGGGGCTCGCACTCTTCGGGCGTGGCGGGATCGTCTACGCCTTCCTGTTGCGCTGAGTGCCGATCACTATCGCTCAGGTGTTTCCGGCGGCGCACTTTGCCGGCGCCGTCATTGCCGCGACCCTGAATGCGAAGATTGACAAGCCGGTAACCGTATTGATCCCGCCGACGACATAATAATCGAAGAAACATTTCCGCGAGCTGGCTGGTGCGTGCTCTTGCCTGTTGACCGTCAACACCCGGTTTATCCGCCTTCTATCGCCGCGGCCCGCGTGATGCCGTTACGCTCCCGCGCTGACGGATCCCATTGCCTTACCAGATAGAGAGGTCTCTGCTTCACCTCGTTGAACGTCCGACCAAGATATTCGCCCATGATCCCGAGAAACATGAGTTGGAGACCCCCGAGAAACAGGATCGCGACCAGCAGGGATGGGAAACCGGGGACGGGATTTCCAAAAATTATTGTTTGAATTGTCATGTAAAACGCATATAGTATTGCCAATATTGCTATGATAACTCCGATGTAAGTTGCAACCTTTAAAGGTTCGATGCTGAATGACGTGATTTCTTCTATGGGAAAATTCCAAAGATTCCAGTAATTCCATTTGCTGATGCCGGCAAATCGAGGGTCGGGCTGGTAGAGCATCGGGACCTGACGATAGCCGATCCAGACAAACAGGCCTTTCATAAAGCGATGCCGCTCGCGAACCCCGGCCAACGCATCGACGGCCCGCCTGCTGAGGATGCAGAAATCGCTGGCATCGACCGGAATGAGCCGGCCGCTGAGCATGTTGATGACGCGGTAAAAGGCTCGGGACGCAACTTTTTTTTGCCTGGCTCTCGCCGGCCCGCGATGCACGCCGACCGTACACGACGTCGGCGTCCTCCTGGTGCCACCGCGCGATAAATTTGGGGATGAGCTCCGGCGGATGCTGCAGGTCCGCGTCGATCACCACGACGGCATCGCCGCGCGCGTAGTCGAGGCCGGCAGAGAGGGCTATCTCTTTACCGAAGTTCCGACTGAGATCGACGATTCCGATTGTCGGATCGGCGGCCTTCAGTGCGCGTAACAAGTCGAGCGTATTATCGGTGCTGCCGTCGTTTACGAAAATGACCTCGCTCGGCAGTGAAAGGTTCTGGCGGACCAGCGACAATCGTCTATTGAACTCAACAATGACGTCATCCTCGTTGTACGCCGGCACAACGATTGACACGAGGCCCAGCACTTTTTGTTGATCGCCGGAAAACGGTACCTCTGCCATATAGTCTCCAAATAAGCTCTTGGTTTGGAAATATATGACTCTAGGGTTAACTGCGGATTAAGCTTCGAGGCGTGTTGGTCGACGGCGGCATTCACAATTTGCCAACAGCAACGAGTGTAGATCCCTCCCGCGAAGGCGAGAGGAGGCCGTAACGCCAGGCGACGATCCGTCGGACGCTCAGAAAGAGCATAACGGCACAGATCATTGGCGCAATTGGCGTCGCGACCGGAAAAAGACCGGCAAAGCAGATCACCAACCCGGTCCGCTCGCCGGGAAGAAATCCGCGCGACAAGCCGTCTCTGACGAGAAATGCGACAGCGATCGACAGGATGCAAAGATCGTACGCAAGCACGTAGGGGGTGACCGTGACCGACGCGATACAAAGGATTGCTGCTTTCAAAGGGTAAGGAATCGGCTTGGTCCAGGCAGCGCATACTGTCGCCACGACGATAGCGGCAACGGTCAGGTGCGCAGTCCATGAAATCCATGCGCTCACACCCGCCCAATGAAGCAGACCATAGACGGACTGGAGCTTGAGTTCGACCTCCGCATCCGGGCTCAGACCCGCATCGCGGTCAAGCAAAGAGTGGATGAAAGGTGGCCATCCCTGATAACCAAAGGCGATCACCGCCGCGACGCCAAGTATCATGCTGGTTGCCACCGCACTGCCGAAGGCGCGCCAGTTGCGCGAGACCAAGAGCGCCAGCGGGAACAGCACCCCATACTGTGGTTTGTAGGTCAGGAGGCCGAGGAAAATTCCGGAGATCCACGGCCGCCGCTCCATGAATGCGAGCGAGCACCCGATGAGCGCTGCGGTAAGAAACCCGTTCTGCCCTAGTTGGATATTTTTGACCACTGCAGCCGGCGTGACCGCCGTGATCAACGCCGCCGGGCGCGATATGATCGCATAAACCGCTGCCTGGTAGAGGAGGAGTGTGGCAACGACCCACACCGAGAAGGCGGTCAGGTACGAAATCAGGCCTAGGGGGTAAGTGAAAAACAGGAGCGTCGGGGGGTAAAGAAAATGGTAAGGGGGGATATTTCCGGTGGGCGGGCCGACTAAAGAAGCCTGGGCCGCCGAGAACACGGCATAATCATATACACGGGCGGGATCGCTCGACGCGGCGAACTTCCCACTCACCCATATCCAGCAGAAATCGATATTCGACAGGCTACCGTCTAGGCGAATAACCCATCCTCCTCGATTCAGTCCCCACGCCAAGAGGACAGCGACACCATAGGCCACGACCAGGCCGGATCCGTAAAACCGGAGATGCCGCGCTGTAAAGATCCGGTCTTCGATCTCGAGCAATCTGCCCCAGCCCGAGACAATGCCGAGGAAATGCCGCGATTTCCGCCGGGGTTCCCCCCCTGTGCGGAGGTTCTCGAGGGCATCATTCATGTTCGTAGTCCCTGCATCTCAAGGACCGGACGCGGTGCTGCGAGGG
>DATEQL010000864.1:0-4392 GCA_035272665.1 Allostellaceae bacterium | reverse complement strand
TCTCGGCCCGCACCGCCGCAACCAACAAGGTCCCGAACACGGCTTACCGTGGCGCGGGGCGTCCGGAAGCAGTGTTCGCGATGGAGCGGATCATCGACCTCGTGGCCGGGAGTTTGGGATTGGAGCCGGCGGAGGTGCGCCAGCGCAACATGATCGGCGCCGAGGAGATGCCCTATAACGCGGGCATCGCCTACCGCGACGGTGAGCCGATCGTCTACGACGGTGGCGATTACCCGGGCGGATTGCAGAAGGCGCTCGATGCAATCGGCGGCGTCGCGGCGTTCCGTCGGCGTCAGCACGAGGCGCGCCAAGAGGGCCGATATCTGGGGCTCGGCATCGGCTGCTATGTGGAGGGGACCGGGGTCGGGCCGTTCGAAGGGGCGACCGTGCGGATCGATCCCTCCGGCAAGGTCCATGTATCCTCCGGTGCGGCCTCGCAAGGCCAGGGGATGGAGACAATCTTCGCTCAGATCGTCGCGGACATGTGGCAGGTCGTACCCGACGACGTCGTCATTTCGCTCGCCGATACGGCCGTGATCCCAAGCGGGTCCGGCACGTTCGCCAGCCGCAGCACGGTCACCCTGTCGGCGGCGATCCATCACGCGAGCGAGGGTCTGCGAGAGAAGGCGTTCGCGATCGCCGCCAATCTGTTGGAGTGCGCGCCTGCCGACCTCGAACTCCGCGACGGCGGCATCGGTGTCGTCGGCGTGCCGGGAGCTGCGGTCAGCCTCGCCAAACTGGCTAACGCGGCTCGCCCCGGCTGGGACCACGGCCGTCCGCAAGGGGTCGACGCCGGGCTCGAGGAGACCCATTACTGGGAGCCGCCGACCGTCACCTGGAGCTATGCCGCCCATGTCGCGATCGTCGAAGTCGACCCCGAGATCGGGCGGGTCACGATCGAGAAATACGCTATTGCCCATGATTGCGGCGTCGTCGTCAACCCGCTCTTGGTAGAGGGCCAGATCACCGGCGGCACGGCGCAGGGGCTGGGCGGCATCCTGTTGGAGGAAATTGCCTACGATCCGGAGGGCCAGCTGCTGAGCGGCTCGCTGGCGGACTACCTGGTGCCGACGGCTTGTGACGTGCCCGAGATGGTGCTGGTTCACCAGCATTCGCCCTCGCCGCTCAACCCGCTCGGCGTCAAAGGTGTCGGCGAAGGTGGTGCGGTCGCACCCCCGGCGGCGATCGCCAACGCCGTCTGCGACGCGCTCTCGCCGTTCGGCGCCGAGTTCAACACGACCCCGATCAAGCCGGAGCAGGTTGTAAAAACTGTCCGGTCGGCGCGGAACAGGCGGAGTTGACCAGCCGGGGATCGCGGTGCTTACCTGCCTCCGAAGCATCAGAAGCTGTTCAGGGTGGCTGAGATGAAGGTTCGCAATGTGGCGCGGGAGCAGCTCGAAAAGGGCGAGATGTCGCTCGGCGTTGGCATCCGGACGGCGCGCACTGTCGACATCGCAAAAATGATGAAGACATCGGGCTACGACTGGCTCTTCATCGATCTCGAACACGGCCCGATGTCGATCGAGTTTGCGACGACGCTCGCCGTGGCCGCACTCGACACCGGCATTTCGCCGATCGTCCGCGTGCCGTACATGCAGCACACGATGGCGACCCGCGTCCTCGACTCTGGCGCCCTCGGCGTTGTGATGCCGCATGTCGACACGGCCGAGCAGGCGCGCGAGATCGTCGACCATCTGAAATACCCGCCAATGGGTCATCGCTCGCTAGCCGGGGCGCAGGCGATTTTCGATTTCAAACGGATCCCGATCGGCGAGATGATCGAGGCCGCCAACGCCGCGCTGCTCGTCATTCCGCTAATGGAGACACCGACGGCGATCGCCAATGCCGAGGCGATCGCGGCGGTTCCTGGGATCGACGCATTGCTGATCGGCACCAACGATCTCGCCGCCGAGATGGGGATTCCCGGCGAGTACGGCCATGCAAGGATCGCCGGAGCCTACGAAACGGTGATCGCCGCTTGCCGCAAGCACAACAAATGGCCGGGCATGGGCGGTGTCGATGCCGAGGAGCTGATGCGGAAATACATCGGGATGGGCATGCGGCTCGTGCTTACCGGCAGCGACGGCGGCTTTATGATGGCCGGAGCCTCGCGGCGTGCCGAGCTGGCTCGCGAATGGGGTCCGCAGCATTAGCCGAGCAGGAGGGGCCCATGATCATCGATTGCCACGGCCACTACACCACCGCCCCCCGCCAGCACGAAGGATGGCGCAACGAGCAGATCGAGGCGCACAAGGCCGGCAAGCCGGCGCCGCCGCGCCCGCGAATGACCGACGACGAGATCCGCGAGACGATCGCGGGCGGCCAGCTCAAAGTGCAGCGCGAGCGCGGCACCGACCTGACAATCTTTTCTCCACGCGCCGCCGGCATGGGCCACCACCTTGGTGATGCGACGACCAGCGAAGCCTGGGCCAGCGCCTGCAACGAGCTGATCCACCGCGTCTGCTTGCTATTCCCAAAGAACTTTATCGGTGTGGCGATGCTGCCGCAGAGCGCACGCGTCTCGCCGAAGAACTGCCTCGCCGAGATCGACCGCTGCGTAAACGAATATGGATCCGTCGGTATCAATCTGAACCCCGATCCGTCCGGCGGCCATTGGCAGGACCCGCCGCTCGGCGACCGCTATTGGTATCCGGTCTATGAGAAAATGGTCGAGTACGACATTCCGGCAATGATCCATGTCAGTGCGTCGTGCAACCCGACCCATCACACGACAGGATCGCACTACCTCAACGGCGATACCGCGGGCTTCAACCAGTTGATGACGTCGTCGGTGTTCAAAGATTTCCCGGCCATCAAGTTTATCACTCCGCATGGCGGCGGCGCCGTGCCGTACCATTGGGGGCGCTACCGCGGTTTGGCGCAGGACGCCAAGCTCGGGCTGCTGTCCGATCTCATGCTAAAGAACATTTTCTTCGACACCTGCGTCTATCACCTGCCCGGCCAGGAGCTGCTGGCGAAGGTCATCCCGGTCGATAACATCCTGTTCGCCTCAGAAATGATCGGTGCGGTTCGCGGCGTCGATCCGGAAACCGGTCACTATTACGACGACACCAAACGTTACATCGACCAGCTTTCGTTGTCGGCGGAGGACAAGGCGAAGATTTTCGAAGGCAATGCGCGCCGCGTTTACGGCCGCTTGTCTGGGACAATCGAAAAGCAGTCCGCGAGGGTGGTCTGAGCGTGTTCCTCGCGAAATAGGGGGCCTGGATGGCGAAGAATGGATTCAAGCTGATCGACGCCGAGATGCACGTGATGGAGCCGGTCGATCTATGGCAGCGCTACATCGACCCCGAGTTCGCGTCCCGGGCGCCGCGGCGGCTCGACGAGCGCCGGTGGGACATCCGCACGATCGTCGAGGGCGAAGTGATGGCGAAAATCCCGGGCGGCGACTGGCCGGCATTGAGCGATGCCGAAGAGAAGGCGCTCGCCGAGCGCTACGCCGAAGAGATCGCGCGGAACTTCGATCCCGTGACCCAGGTGCGGGCGATGGACAAGGAAGGGCTCGATCTGGCGATCCTGTTTCCGACCTCTGCCATGTACGTGACGGCTTTCACGACGATGGACCCGCGCTTTGCCGCCGCGGCGTGCCGGGCGTACAACGACTGGCTCCACGATTACATCGAGGCCGCCGATCCGCAACGGATGTTCGGCGCCGCTGCGGTCTCGCCCCACGATGTGGAGAGTGCCGTCGGCGAGGTGCGCCGGACCGTGACCCAACTCGGAATGAAGGCGGTCTTCCTGCGTCCGAACATCTACAACGACCGGCCGTGGCACGACCGCAGTTACAATCCGCTTTGAGCGACGTGTCAGGAGCTCAATGTCCCGATCGGCTTCCACGAGACCCCCGGCTCACGCATGAAAGCCGCCGGCGCCGATCGCTTCAAGAATTTGGGAATAGCGCACATCTCGACCCACTCGATGGAGCAGATGCTGGCGTCGATGGACATCATCATGGGCGGGGTCATGGAACGCTTCCCACGGCTGCGCTTTGCCTTCCTCGAGGGCCAATGCGGCTGGCTGCCGTTTTGGCTCGGCCGTATGGACGAGCACTATGAATGGCGCGAGCCCTACGGCGAGATGACGCATCTCTCGATGCCGCCCTCGGAGTATTTCCGGCGGCAAGGGTTCTGCGCCGTCGAGTGCGACGAAGCCTTCGTCACCCACGTCGTCAATGCCTTCGGTGACGACAATCTGGTCACCACGACCGATTACCCGCACGGCGATTCGAAATACCCGAACGCAATGGACCGGTTCCTCGCCCTGCCGCTCTCCGACCGGAGCAAGAAAAAGATCCTGTGGGACAACGCGCTGCGCCTCTACGCGTTGTAGCTCGGACATGAAAATCGGGTTCATCGGGGTCGGCAACATCGG
>DATEQL010000863.1:0-3904 GCA_035272665.1 Allostellaceae bacterium | reverse complement strand
GCCTCAGGCCGAAACCTAGGCGGCGGCGAGATCGGCCGGCAGGCCGAGCGTGTTGGCGGCGCCGAGCATTCCCTTTCTCAGCTTGTCGACGGCGCGCACTTCGAGTTGTCGGATGCGCTCGCGCGAGACGTGAAACCGCCGGCTCAAATCTTCGAGGGTCAGCGGCTCGTCGCGCAGTCGGCGTTCGACGAGGATCTCGCGCTCGCGCGCGTTGAGCCGCGCCATCACCTCCCCGAGCAGCTTGCGCCGCTGCGCCATCTCGTCGGCCTCGGCGAGCAGCGCTTCCTGGCTCGGCCCTTCGTCGACGAGGCGATCGATCCATTCGGCCTCCCCATCCTCCGTCAGCGTCACGTTCAGCGATCCGTCGGCGGCACTCATGCGGCGGTTCATCTCGACGACATCCTTCTCCGGCACGCCGAGCTCGGCGGCGATCGTCGCGACCGACTCGGGCGAGAGATCACCCGCCTCGAACTGCTCCAACCGGCCCTTCAGCTGGCGCAGATTGAAGAACAGCTTCTTCTGCGCCGCCGTCGTGCCCATCTTCACGATCGAGGTGGAATGCAGGATGTATTCCTGGATCGCCGCGCGGATCCACCACATCGCGTAGGTCGCAAAGCGGAATCCGCGGTCGGGGTCGAATTTTTGCGCCGCCTGCATCAGCCCGACATTCCCTTCGGCGATCAAATCGGAGACCGGCAGGCCGTAGCCCGCAAAGCCTCGGGCGATCTTGATCACCAGGCGCAGATGGCTGCCGACGAGTTGACGCAGCGCCGCCTCATCGCGATCATTTCGCCACGCACGAGCAAGGTCCAGTTCCCGCTCCGGGCTCAGCATCGGGAACCGCTTCGCGTCGGCCAGAAGGTGAGAGAGGGCGTCGCCTCGGTTGTCGATCATGTTCGTCACTTCTCATCTCTCGATCGCGCGCCGGCGAATAGAAAGACCACGCTCCTGGAGGCCTCCAGGAGTTCGGTCGGGGAAATCTCGCAGGAATTGGTTGGCGCCGCGCGCCTGGGACATCTAGGAACGAAGGCGGAACTTTCAAGACCTAAGCGGGCTTTTACGGCCGCACGCCTAAGAATACGTTGATTTGCATCAATTATTCGTCCCTGCCGCCTCGCGGCCGCCGCCTCGAATGAGCGCGCCCGCGCTCGAGAGCGGGAGATCAGACATTTCTGGGCATGAGGGATTCTAAACCGACGGCTCAAAAGTCTGGTTTGTCGTACCGTTCCATAACCACCATCTCGAGCGTTATCGGTTGGCTCGAAAGCTCGACAGAGGTGAGGAGACCTCAAATGAGTGCATGCTGCACGACATCGAGGTCACCCGCGCCGACGCGATTCATTTGGGCCAAAAGCCGTTTTGGAAGGAGTGATCCACATGCAGACGACATCGATGCAATCACCGGCGCGACGGGATCGAACCTGGCTCCACACCGCGCGGGCTGTCCGCAAATGGTTCTCGCGAGCGATCAACGCGATCGGGCAGCCCTACGCGAAGCCCGACGCCGACCATTGGACGGATTGGCCGCGCTTCCCCCCATTCTGAGCGGCCGCCATTAAATCAAATCGTTCCCGCAAACCGGAACCAGAGAAAGTGGCAAAGGATCAAACGATGACCGGCTATGACGACCTGCCCTATGTCGAGGCCGAGCTGAATTACCTCGCGCCGATGGCGGAGCGGCCCCGTTACTATGCTTACGACCCGGAGCCGGGGACGCCGCGCACCAACATCGCGCACGAGGCGCACCGGGTGCGCATTCACGACATGCGGCCGATCCAGTCGCAGATCTCGCTCGACCGTCAGGGCTTCGCGCTGTTGGAGCAGCGCAGCGCGGTACGCGATTTCTGGGATGAAGACGAGATCCGCCAAGTCTATTACCCGGAGGCCGAGCGTTCCATCGCCGCCGCGACCGGGGCGAGCCGCGTGTTTATCTTCGACCACACGATGCGCCGCCGCATCCCCGGCGCGATCGACCGCACGCGCGATGCGCCCCGCCAGCCGGCAACGCGCGTGCATGTCGACCACACCGCCAAGTCCGGCCCGCAGCGGGTGCGCGACCTGATGGGCGAGGACGCCGAGGAACTGCTGCACGGCCGCGTCCAGGTGATCAATCTGTGGCGGCCGATCCGTGGACCGCTGCGCGATGCGCCGCTCGCCGTGTGCGATGCCTCTGCGGTGGTCGCCACCGATCTCGTGCCGTCGGATCTCGTTTACTGCGACCGGCTCGGTGAGACCTATTCGGTCACCTACAACCCGGCGCATCGCTGGTTCTACGCGCCGGAAATGCGGGCGGACGAGGCGCTGCTGTTGAAGTGCTGCGACACCATGACCGACGGGCGCGCGCGTTTCATGCCGCACACGTCGTTCACCGACCCGACGACCCCGCCCGACGCACTTCCGCGCGAAAGCATCGAGCTGCGCACACTCGTCTTCCATCCGGCGTGACGGTCAGGCCGCTTTCCGCCAAGCGCATTTTCAGTACTGCCGGTCCGCATGGCCGGCCGCTCCCCGGGCGGCCGGCTGTGCGATTGTGCCTCGCCGCCCGACGCGGCATCCTATTCGGATCAGCCAGCATTCGGGCGGTCTTCAACAGCGGATGCTGTCGGTTCGGCTGCCTCGGCGCCGGCGGCGGCACCCGTCGGCGCACCGAGCGCGATGACCCGCACTAGCAACGCATTGGCTATTCGCTCCTCATCGGTCCGGCCGGTGCCGGCCGCGCGCAGAATTTCGACCGGCTGGGGAGACCCGAAGGCCACGGTGATTTGGCGAAGCTTGGGGATGCGGTGCCCGCGGGGCAGCGCCTCGAACGCGCCGCCGATACAGGCCGGAACGGCCGGCGTGCTGCTGCGCAAGAGCAGCTGCCCGACACCGGGCAGGAAACGCTGCAGCTTGCCGTCCGGAGATCGCCACGCCTCGGGGAACCAAACTTGGACATGGCCTGCCCTTAGCACCCGCCGAGCGCTCTCGAGCACCGCGCCGGGATGGTTTGCATCGACCGGGAGGACGTGCATTGCCCGGCAGAAGAGGCGCGAAAGCGGGTTGGCGAACATTCGCACCGCGTCTCCCGCCCAATAGAGACGCCGGAACCGGGACCAGGGCAGCGCCGCGGCGATCGCCATCCCGTCAAGATCGCTGACGTGGTTGGACGTGATCACGAACGCTCCCGTCGCGGGCAAGTTCTCGGCGCCGCTGACGCGCAGCCGGAACAGCCCGCGCATAACCGTCCAATTGAGCCCGTAGAGCGTCATGGCGAGCGACGTAAGCAATGCCCCCGCCGGAGCGAGCCAGCGCTCGAAATCCGTCGCCATTGCCGGTTCTTGACGCGGAAGTGCTCGGGCTCCGCTCCGGCGCTCGATCGCCAGGCGCAGCAAGTCGCGAATCGTTCGGATGCCGGCGATGTCCGTTTCCGAGAGATGGATGTCGAGCCGATCCTCCAACGCGATCGTAATTTCCATCCAGCCGAACGAATCCAGGTTCAGATCGAGCGCCAGATCGACATCGAGGTCGAGCGCCTCCTCCGGATAGCGCTCGCGCAGCAGGGCCCAAACCGCTTCCGCCGTCGGGTCGCGCAACAACGCCGCATCTTCCGGTGTGAGCGCATGGGCGGCGCGCCGTGCGCCCCCGGCAAGCGCCTCAGCATAGAGCGCCGGCAGCAGAAAGCGCCGGTACTTCCCGAGGCGGGTCCGCGGCAACGGCTGATCGGTCAGGGCAAACCCCGACAATCGCTGCCAGGAGGGAAGGTCCTGCGCTTTTTCCGCCAGGGTGACGCGAATGCCGTCGCGCAAATTCGTCGCCCCGCGCTCGTGCAATTTAACCCGGTCCGGCCGCACCAGGGCGACGAGCGCGCCCTTGTCCTCAAGCACCGCCATCTCGGTGATTTCCGGGGCAGTGTCATAGATCCGCT
>DATEQL010000862.1:0-4657 GCA_035272665.1 Allostellaceae bacterium | reverse complement strand
GTAACAGGGGCAAAACCCCGGGGCCGCCGCCGCTCAGGCGGGCTGGCCGCGACAGCGGATGAGGTCTGCGAGCGGCCTTACCGCGGGAGCGCCGGGCACCCCGAGCCTGGCGCCGAGATACTCCCAGAAGGCGACGCCGAGCTTGCGGCATGTCTTGCCGAGGCCGAGGAATGCGTCTCGGCAATCGCGGCCGGTGTCGCTGCGGGTGCCGCCGCTGATGGCACGCTTGGTCACCTGGCAGCGGATGTCGTTTTCCGAGCCGTTGGTGTGCAGCGGAATGTCCGGATGGTCGAGCACCATGAGCAGCTCGGCCTTGTTGGCGTGCAGCCGCCTGAGCAGGCGATCCAGCGTGGCAAAGCCTGTTCCGCGTCGAAAGATGCGATCGAAGCGGGCGCGCAACGCGCGGCGTCGGCGCGGCGTCGGATCCAGCTTGTAGGCCTTCAGGTCGGCATAGAACCACCAGATCAGCCCGCGGACAAACTGCTGGGCGGCACGCTGCTTGTCGGTGAACGTCTCCAGCTTGTGCACCAGGCGCTCGGCGTGGATCCGGCACAGGCCGTGCCGGCCGATGTTGAATTGCCCGGCGTCGTCGCTGACGATGACCGCATCGCACCGGAAACCATGCGCATTCACCGCCCCCCACAGCGCGCCCTCGGTGGCGATGCGCACCGGGTCGGGGGTCACCTCCGGACCCGTCAGGCCGAGCGGCTCAAGATGCCGCTTCCAGGCTGCCTCGTCGGCAAACTCGCGCGGTTCATGCGTGGCCAGTTTCCGGACCGGCGATCCGGCCAGGTCGTGGTCACGCATGTCGTCCAAGGCCACTTGGTTGATCACGTAATTAGTATGACCGGCCCGTAGCAGGCTGAGGAAATTCAGCCGACTCTTGCTGCCCGTCTCTTGCTGCCCGTCGTGCCGAACCAGGCGAAATTGTCGTTGCCGATCTGCGTGCAGACCGCGTTGGCGGCGCGGTGACGCGCACCGGTGTCGTCCACCGTGACCCAATCCGCGGTCTCCAGTCCGGCACGCAGAACCTCGCTGGTTTCGTCCAGAAAGTCGTCCTGCCGGTCGATCAGCAGGCGCATGACCTGGCGTTTGGAGATGCTGACGCCGATCGCCTGCAGCAACATGACCAGGCGCTCGACCGTCACCTGCCCCTGATGATACTGCATCAGCACGAAGCGGCGCAGGTGCGGGCCGAAGTGACCACGGATGCCGCCGGGCAACGGCGCCACGATCGTCTCGCCATCCGGCGTCAGCCAGCGCTCGCGCCGGTCGTGCACCGCCCGTGCGCTGATCACAAGGTCCTGCACTTGGTACGGCTCGTAGCCCTTGAACTGTGAACCGGGCGGAGGTGCCACCCGCAGCACCTCGATCTCCGGCGCAACACGCGGCGTCACCTTGCCGCGGCGGCGCCCTTTGCCGCCTTTGCCGCCGCGCTTGGGTTCGGTTCCCTTCTCCATGCCGCTCGGCTTGATCGACGGGCGACCCTTCAGCCCCTTCAGCCGGGCGATCTCATCACGCTGCGCCGCCACAATCGTCTTCAGATCGGCAACCTCCTCGACCAGTTCCACGACCAGAGCTTCCAGCTCGGCACGCGGCAGACCGGTTGGATCGGAGGGCGGTGACATGCAACGAGCGAATCGTACTCGCCCGCGTCGGGGCAAGCTTAAAAATCGGCGCTGCCCGGGGTTTTGCCCCTGTTACTATCGGGTGAATAATCTCGGTTTACGGAAGGTTGCGAACGCCGCCCCTTGGGGGTGTGTCTTTGCTGCAATAGGGCGCTCGAAAACCATAGACAAAGGCTGCACATGTGTGGGGTTTGTAAAAACGACCATCCGAAGCGCCATTGCATCCGCTACATGAGACAAAGGCAATATAGGAGGCGGATTTGTCGCGCGCTGTCGCTCTGGAAAAGCCAAGCAAACCAACGTCGGACTTCTCACCGCGGGCGGCCCGGCCAGTGATCACTCCATCTGCCACTCCAAAAACCGCGCCATCCTCAGCTAAATGGCTTGCTATCGCGTCGGGCAAAGGCGGGACGGCCAAGACCACGACCACACTTAACCTAGCGACGGTCGCCGCTGCCTCAGGGCTATCTGTGGCGGTGCTCGATACAGATGAACAGGCGACATTGAGTAAGTGGCACGCCCGCCGGGAAATCTTCCGGGGGCGGCACCCAGAGGAGGCTGTGCCCTCCATCCGGCTTTTCTCGCGTCCGCTTGGAGAACTGGATACAGCCATACAGGAGGTTGAGGCCACGCCCGGAATTGACTTGGTCATCGTTGATACGCCCCCAGGACTCGAGCAACGGTTGTTGATTAGCAAGCTGATCCGCCGGGCTGACTTTCTACTGGTGCCTACCTCACAAGGTACGGCGGATCTGGAGTCCGCGGATGAGTTCATGTCAGCCGCAACCGGAATCGGCGGTCGTGCGGCATTCCTTCTGAGCCGGGCCAATCAGAGGTGGGGGTCTTATCGTATCGCTAAGAAGCTCCTCAACTCGGCGGGCGACCTATGCCCCGTTGATGTCAGAGATCTAAGAGACATTGAGGCAACCCATGATCATGGGTTGGGGATTAATGAGTTCGGCGGCAAGGCCAAGGGTGCCGACGATATTGAGGCCGTCTGGCAATACGTTCGGAAATTGATGGAGATCTAAGATGGCCGTTAATCGCCGAGCATTAGACAGAGAGCGGGAAAGTGACCTTGAAAGGTCCCCGCCAGTTGTCAAGTCCGGGGCTCGCGTCCATGGAATTCTCAATGCTGTCGTTCCGCCGACCGACGGCATTGGCTATATCCAGGAACTGAACCGTTTGTGGGAACAGGTCCGCGATAAGTTTTTGGCGATGGGTGAATATCTCGAACTCGCCAAAGCGAACCTCCCGCATGGCCACTACGAGATGATGTTCGCCGACACAAAGCGAGACCAGCCGTCACCCTATGGCAGCGTACGTTTGAGCTTTAACTCCGCAACGGGTACCAAACTGCGGGCGATATACCGTGCGACACGTGATGGACGGATTCCCCGTGAAAAATTGCCAAACGCGTGGGGTACGGCCTACGAACTCACCAAGTTGTCGGACAACGAAATCAAGGTCGCCTCGTCACGCGGCTTAATTCGGCAAGACGTCTATCGCTCTGAGATCCTTTCGCTTGTCAGGGAACTCCGCGCGCCAGACGGCCGCAGCAGACGGGAAGCGCTGGTCGCCGAGCGCCAGGATCTGTTGAAGGAGTTGCACCGCATCCATGAAAGGCTGGCTGAAATCGAAGGAGAGATCGGTCCGGGCGAGGATCCTGGGACGCTGATCGAGGGCCATGTCCAGGTGGCTGATTAGAGCTGGACCAGATGCTGCACGTATGCGACTTTTGCTGCGGCTGGTAATCTGTCGACGTCGGACGCGATGGGACGAACCAGTCCAGCGCCTTGTGAGGGATGACCACCCGCTTGTGGCGTTGTCGTTGCGATCATCTTCCTCCTGATCTTGGTGCCGCCCAGCCAGCCTCGTTCGATCTCCCGTCCAATCCTCAAAGGACAGCCAGGACGCAGCCTGCGGAAGAACCTCAATTTGGCCCATACGCTAGACGCCGACGAGGGTGAGAGGTTTAACGACTTTCGACATCTGCTTCCGATCGAGCAATGGCAGCGGCCCCAATCGGTTACACAACAGTGCGCTGGGCTGGGTATAGCCGGTCGAATATGAGCAAGGGCAGGGGAGGCGAACCTAGCCAATGTGATGGCGGCGATAACCAATCTTTTCATCTGCCAGATTCTGACGCTGCCGGCGGCGCCGCAAGTGGTCGACAGCAGCCTATCAAGGCGGCTCTTGTCGGAACTTATCGAGCCATTGATCAGAAGCACGTGTCGCGCTGGCTCGCCGAGGTAGATGCCGCTTCAACGTACAAATACGATCTCGATGCCACGTCTCGTCTGGGCGGCGGTCGCGGGAACACCCATGTGAGCCTGAACAGGCAAAGTGACGGGTTTTCCGCCTTTTCTGATCACGGATTTTGAGGGGCGGCCGAGCCGGCCCCTCACCGATCGTGGCTGAGCCCTCGGTCTCCTTTTGGGCATTCCTTGGTGGGACTGAGGGACCATTCCTTGGCGCCGACCTGCGCTCAGGACCGCCGGAGCACAGGCGGGGTCAAGGAGGCTCCGCGCCGCAGGCGTGGATGCCTTGACGCCGCCGAGCACCCGGCGACGCTGGGCAAGCAGGTGGACCCGGAGGATCAGCCGGCGGCGGCCTGTGGCTCGAGGCGGTCGATCAGGTCCTGGAAGTAGTCGATGAAGTCCGGATCGTAGAGGTGCGGCTCGTTGCGGGCGAACTCGATAACGCGGCGGTAGCAGTCAGCCGCCAATCGGTGATCGCCTTTGGCCTGGTGAAGCCGACCGAGACATTCGTAGCCGTCATGCGTACTGGGGAAGCGCGCGAGCACGTCGTGAGCGGCCTGCTCGGCCTCGTCGAATTTCTTGGCGTCGATGAGGGCGAACACGGCATTGGCCGCATCGTCCAGTTGGTGACTGCAGTCGTGGCAGAAGTGCGAATGCTGGTGCGCTGCGGCCGCAGCCGCATTGGCGGCGGCGAGCTTCTCGCGGTCAGTCGCCTCGTCATTGGCCAGGCAGCAGCGCTTGTATTTCTTGCCGCTGCCGCAGGGGCAG
>DATEQL010000861.1:0-19214 GCA_035272665.1 Allostellaceae bacterium | reverse complement strand
CCGAGATGTTCGAGGCGCTGCCCGAGGCGGAGCGCGAGCGGATCCAGCGCGACCTGGAAGAGGTGCAGGGCGAGCTGGAAACGGTCATGCAGAAGGTGCCGCAATGGGAGCGCGAGCACCGGGAGGCGGTGCGCGAACTGAACCGCAACACGACGGGCGCCGCGATCGGGCTGATGATGGACGAGCTGCGCGCCGGCTCCTGCGAGCTGCCCGATGTCGTGCAGCATCTCGACGCGGTCGAGCAAGACATCAAGGATAACGCCGACGATTTTCTGACCCCGGCGCAACCGCCGCAGGGAATGCCGATCCCGTCCCCGGTCGAGGAATCCATGACCGAGGCGCGCTTCCGCCGCTACCAGGTCAACGTCATCGTCGACAATGGCGACCAGCACGGGGCCCCGGTGATTTACGAGGACAACCCAACCCATCAGACCTTGGTCGGCCGGGTCGAGTACATGGCTCGCTTCGGCACCCTCGCCACCGACTTCAATCTGTTGACGCCCGGGGCATTGCATCGCGCTAATGGCGGCTATCTGATGCTCGACGCGCAGCGGTTGCTCGCCGGGAATTTCGGCTGGGCTTCGCTGAAGCGCTCGCTCAATGCCGACGAGATCCGAATCGAAACCCTGGATCAGCTATTGAGCCTGGCGAGCACGGTCTCGCTCCAGCCCGAGCCGATCCCGCTCGACGTCAAGATCGTGCTGCTCGGCCCTCCGATGCTCTATTACCTGCTGAGCTCGGCCGACGACGACTTCAAGGAGCTGTTCAAGATCGCGGCCGACTTCGACGACCGCGTCGAGCGCACCCCGGAAACGACCTTGCTCTATGCGCGCTTCATCGCCGGGGTGGTGCGCCGGGAAAAGCTCCTTCCGTTCGACCGCAGCGCGGTGGCGCGCACCATCGAGGAGGCGGCGCGGTTCGTCGGCGATGCCGACCGGCTCTCCGCCGGGCTGCGCGAGATCGTCGATCTTTTGCAGGAGGCCGACCAGCTGGCCGCCGGCGCCGGCAAGGCGACCGTCACGGCAGCCGAGGTGCAGAAGGCGATCGATGCGAAATTCCGCCGCGGCGACCGGATCTATCGCCGCCTGCAGGAAGAGATCGGCCGCAAGACCATCCGCATCGAGACCGACGGCGAACAAATCGGCCAGGTCAACGGGCTTTCGGTGATGACCCTCGGCGGTCTCTCGTTTGGCAACCCGAGCCGCATTACCGCCCGCATCCGGCTCGGACGCGGCGAGGTCGTCGACATCGAGCGCGAAGTCGAGCTCGGTGGCCCGCTACATTCCAAGGGTGTGCTGATCCTCAGCGGCTTTCTCGGCGGGCGGTTTGGGAGCACGCGGCCGCTGTCGCTCAACGCCAGCCTCGTCTTCGAGCAATCCTATGGCGGGGTCGACGGCGACAGCGCCTCCGCCGCCGAACTTTTCGCCTTGCTGTCGGCGCTCGCCGACGTGCCGATCAACCAGTCCTTCGCCGTCACCGGCTCGGTCGACCAGCATGGCAGGATCCAGGCGATCGGCGGGGTCAACGAGAAGATCGAGGGCTTCTTCGACGCGTGCCGGATTACCGGTTTCACCGGACGGCAGGGCGTCATCATCCCCGCGAGCAATGTCAAGCACCTGATGCTGCGCCAGGACGTGGTCACCGCGGCGGCCGAGGAGCGTTTCCGCATCTTCCCGATCGAGACCGTCGATCAGGGTTTGGCGTTGCTGACAAGTCTTCCGGCGGGCGAGCCCGATCAGGACGGCAATTACCCGGCAGGCACCATCAACCATCGCATTGCCGCGCGGCTTGACGCCTTCGCCGCCAAAGCCGCCGAGCTGGCGCGCAACGCCGCCATTACTCAGGCGCACTCATGACACAAGGGATCGAACGCGTCGTCGTTCCGCTCGACGCCGCAACGGAAACCAGCACCGCGATCGATACAGCGGCGCGTCTGGCGGCCCTCTGGCGGGTCCCGTTGCACGGCGTCTTCATCGAAGATGAGGAGCTTATCGGTCTCGCCGGTCTGCCCTTCGCCCGCCAGGTCACACTGGGCACCGGGCTCGAGCCATTGACCAAGGATCATGTCGAGGATCAACTCCATGCCTTCGCTGAACGGGCACGGCGCGAGCTCGGCGCGGTGGCGAACCGGCACGATGTGAAGTGGTCCTTCGAGGTCGCCCGCGGCCCGCTCGCCCCGGATACGCTCGGCGGCGAACACGACTTCGTCGTCGCCGGCGCGGCGACGCGCCCGATCGGGGACCATTTTCGCGTCTCGTCGCGCTGTTGGTCGTGGATCGCGATCATCGCGCGGCCTTTCCTGTTGGCGAGGCGCGAATGGGAAACCGGGGGATCGGTCGTCACCCTGCTGCGCCGTGGCGGTCCGCAATCGGCGCGGACGCTCGATGTCGCGGCGCAAATCGCCGGCTTCTACAGCGGTACCCTGACCGTGGCCGGAACCCCGGATCTCGCCGGATCGGACGATTTCGCAGCGTGGGTTTCAGGACTCCTCGAAGGACATTCGGTGAGCCTTCAGACCGAGTTCGCCGCGGCCGAACCGGCCGCCCTGCGGCAACGGATCATCGAGCTCGACTGCCGCCTCTTGGTGCTCGAAGCGAGCGAGAAGGACGCTCAACCCGAGGAGCTGCGCGAACTGGTCGAGCACTTGGCCTGCGACGTTCTGATCATCCGTTGAAAAGGAGGCTCCGACGAACCAGGATTTGACCGGGATGCTCGGCGCCAAGCTCGCAATTGAGCGGGAGGTCCTGGAAGGGATCATCACCGGCTTGGCGAACCGCGGGTACCGGGTCGTCGGCCCGACCGTGCGCGATGGCGCCATCATCTACGAAACTGTCGCGCGTCTCGAAGATCTCCCCGTCGGATGGACCGATCGCCAGGATGCCGGGCGGTACCGGATCGAGCGGCGTGCCGACGCGGCGCTGTTCGGCTATGCCGTGGGGCCCCATTCCTGGAAACGATTTCTGCATCCCCCGGTCGAGCGGCTCTGGCAGGCCCGTCGCGAGGGCGATGGTTTCGCGATGATCGAAGACGAAGAAGCGGCAGAGCCGCTCGCCTTTATCGGCGTACGCGCCTGCGAGCTGCGCGCGATCGCCATCCATGACCGGGTCTTTCTCGCGGGCCAATACCTCGACAAGTCCTATAAGATGCGCCGCGACCACGCCTTTATCGTCGCGGTCAATTGCGGTCAGGCGGGCGGCACCTGCTTCTGCGTCTCGATGGATGCGGGGCCAAAGGTTGAGGCCGATTTCGACCTCGCCCTGACGGAGCTTATCGAAGATGACCATCATCTATTCGTCATGGAGGTCGGCAGCGCTGCGGGCGTGGACCTGGTCAAGGACCTGCCGCACCGGCCTGCGACCGAGGAGGAAATCGCCGCCGCCGAGCGCGTTGTCGACCGAACCAAGGGTCAGATGGGACGGACCCTCGATACCGATGGGCTCAAGGAATTGCTGCAGGCCAACGCGAACCATCCGCGCTGGGACGAGGTCGCCGGACGCTGCCTCACCTGCGGCAATTGCACCAATGTCTGCCCGACCTGCTTCTGCACGACAGTCGACGACACGACGGATCTTTCCGGTGCGACCGCCGAGCGGGTGCGTCGCTGGGATTCCTGTTTCACCTTGGATTTTTCCTACATCCACGGCGGCAGTGTCCGGAATTCGGCACGCTCGCGCTACCGCCAATGGATGACACACAAGCTGGCCCACTGGGTCGATCAGTTCGGCAGCTCCGGCTGCGTCGGCTGCGGCCGCTGCATCACCTGGTGTCCGGTCGGGATCGATATTACCGAGGAAGCGGCGGTGATTCGAACGGCCCCGGAGCCTTCGCCGGAGCCGTCACAGAAGGGTGCCAATGCAGGGACTTGAGCGCATCGTGCTCGGGCAGCCATTCTTCGTCGGCCTCGGCCCCGAATTTGGTGCGGCGATCTCGGGCTGCGCGCGCAATGTGCGTTTCGCGGCCGGGGAATATCTGTTCCGCGAAGACGAACCGGCCAATGAATTCTATCTGATTCGCCACGGCACCGTGGCGCTCGAGCTGCATTCACCCGGCCAGCAGCCGATCGTCGTTGCAACCTTGCGCGAGGGCGACATCCTCGACGGATCATGGCTGGTGCCGCCCTATTGCTGGACATTCGACGCGCGCGCTTTCGAGCTCGTGCGCGTCCTCGGGGTAGATGCCCGATGTTTGCGAGAGAAATGCGAGGCCGATCACGATCTCGGCTACGAGCTGATGAAGCGTTTCGCCGGCGCCATGGGGGAACGGTTGCGCGCGACACGTCTGCAGGTGGCGGATGTCTACGGGCAACGACGCTCGTGAAGGCCGGAATGACGGCCGGGCGGTGTCGGTCGACAGCCTTCGGCCGTTGCCCGTTCGCGTCAGTCGAGTCCGGCGTGAGATGGCAGATGTGGCAACCCTCGAGCTAACCCCTCCCTCGGCCTTTGCCTTCTTGGCAGGCCAATTCAACATGCTCTACGTGTTCGGCCTGGGCGAAGTGGCGATTAGCCTCAGCGGAGATCCGGCCGACGAGAGCCGTGTCGTGCACACGGTGCGAGCGGTCGGCGCCGTCAGTCGGGCGATTACCCGATTTCGCCGCAATGACGTCATTGGTGTGCGCGGACCATACGGCTCGTACTGGCCCGTCGCCGAGAGCGAAGGCAGCGATATCGTCATCGTGGCAGGCGGGCTCGGTCTTGCGCCGCTGCGCCCAGTGATCTACCGCGTGCTCGCCCATCGGGAGCATTACGGCAGGGTCGCCGTGCTCTATGGCGCGCGAGGTCCGGCCGAAATCCTTTACCGGCGAGAGCTTGAGGCATGGCGGCGCCTCGATGTCGACATCACTGTCACGGTCGACCATGCCGCAGCCGATTGGTGCGGCAATGTCGGTGTCGTGCCGGCGTTGCTTCCGCGTGTGCCGGTCGATCCGGACCATACAGTGGCAATGGTTTGCGGGCCGGAGATCATGATGCGGTTTACCGTCGATGCGCTGCGCCAACGCGGTGTGACGATGGACCGGATCTTTGTTTCGATGGAGCGCAACATGAAATGCGCGATCGGGCTGTGCGGACACTGTCAATTCGGGCCCGCCTTCGTCTGCCGCGATGGGCCGGTCTTCCGCTACGACCGCATCGCCCCGTTTTTCAGCATCCGGGAGATCTGACGTGGCGCGCCGTACCCGCCCGCGCCTGGCAATGTGGAAATTTTCTTCTTGCGACGGCTGCCAGCTAAGCTTGCTAGACTGCGAGGATGAACTCCTTGCAGTTGCAGAACAGCTCGACATCGCCTATTTCGCGGAAGCATCGCGGCGGATGATGCGCGGGCCGTACGATCTCTCGCTGGTCGAAGGCTCGATCACGACGCCAGCTGATGCCGAGCGCATCCTGCGCGTGCGCAGCCTCTCGCGGCATCTGGTGACGATCGGCGCCTGCGCCTCGGCGGGCGGGATCCAAGCACTGCGGAACTTCGCCGATATCGGCGAACTCGCAGCTGCCGTCTATCCACACCCCGAATATTTGAAGACGCTCGCGACCTCGACGCCGATCAGCGCGCATGTGCCGGTCGATTTCGAATTGCGTGGTTGCCCAATCGACAAGGGCCAACTGCTCGAGGTCATCAAGGCGTTTCTGATCGGGCGTAAGCCGTCGATCCCCGGCCACAGCGTGTGCCACGAATGCAAACTGCGCGGCACGGTCTGCGTCATGGTCGCACACGGAACGCCTTGCCTGGGTCCAGTTACCCAGACCGGCTGCGGCGCGATCTGCCCAGCCTATGGCCGGGGGTGCTATGGCTGCTTTGGACCCGCCGAAAGCCCGAACACCGCCGCGATTGCGCGCGAGTTCTCGTCGCTCGGCGTGGCGCAGCGCGATATCGCCCGCGTCTTCCGCACCTTCAACGCAGCCGCCGAGGCGTTCCGAAAAGAGAGCGAGGCCCATGGCGAATAGGACTGTGCGCGTCGACTACATTGCGCGAGTCGAAGGGGAGAGCTCGCTCGAACTTCATGTTCGCGATGGCGCGGTTGATACTGTGCGCCTCAGCATCTTCGAGCCGCCGCGTTTCTTCGAGGCGCTATTGCGGGGGCGCGGCTTCGACGAGGTGCTCGACATCGTCGCCCGCATCTGCGGGATCTGCCCGATTGCCTACCAAATGAGCGGGGTTCATGCGATCGAGAATGCGCTCGGCATCGAGGTCGACGCATCGATCCGTGCGCTGCGCCGACTGCTCTATTGCGGCGAATGGATCCAGAGCCATGCGCTGCACATTGTGATGCTGCATGCTCCAGACTTCCTCGGATATCCGGATGCGATCGCGATGGCGCGCGATCATGGCGACGCGGTGCAGCGCGCACTGGCGCTCAAGAAAACGGGCAACGAGCTCTTACGCCTGCTCGGGGGTCGCGAGATCCATCCGATAAATGCGCGCATCGGCGGGTTCTACCGCGCTCCGAGCCGCGCCGAACTGGCGCCGTTGGCCGAAGACCTCAAGCGTGCGCGCGACCAGGCGATCGCGACACTGCGTTGGACCGCGGGATTTCCATTTCCGGAATTTATCCGCGACTATGAGTTCGTCGCACTGCGTCATCCCGACGAATACCCGATGAACGCCGGCAGGATCGTCTCCTCGGCGGGTCTCGACATTGCCGTCGCCGATTACGAAACCAAGTTCATCGAACGTCAGGTGCCATATTCGACGGCGCTTCATTCCGTGTTGAAAGATCGGGGTGCCTATCTGGTTGGACCAATGGCACGCTATGCGCTCAATCGGGACCGCTTGCCGGCCAACATCCGCGCGCTTGCCGACGAGGTCGGGCTCGAGCCGATGTGCCGCAATCCCTTCCGCAGCATCCTCGTTCGCGGGGTCGAAGTCGTCTACGCATGCGACGAGGCGTTGCGTCTGATCGCCGGCTATGAGCCACCGCCGCGGTCCTTCAACCCGCCCGAGCCTCGTGCCGCCACGGGCTACGCCTGCACCGAGGCGCCCCGCGGCATCCTCTATCACCGCTACCGTCTCGATGGCGAAGGCACGATCCTTGAGGCTTCTCTTGTCCCGCCGACCGCCCAAAACCAGGGTGTCATCGAAGACGATTTGCGAGAAGTCGCAACCGTCGCGCTCGATCTCGACGACGATGCGCTGAAGGCCCGGTGCGAGCAGAGCATCCGCAACCACGACCCGTGCATCTCCTGTGCCGCGCATTTTTTGAAACTGCACGTGCACCGGACATGACCGGCAGCAAGCAGCCTTTGGCGCTCGTCACTGGGGTCGGCAATCCAGACCGCGGAGACGACGGCTTTGGGCCGGCGGTCGCCCGGCGGCTTCGCGGGCGTGTGCCTTCCACGGTCCGAGTCCTCGCACGCAACGGCGACGCTCTTGCCCTGATCGAGGATTGGAACGGTATCCCGTCTGTCATCGTCGTCGATGCGATGGCAGCGATCACCAATCCGGGGCGGGTGCATCGCATCAATCTAACCGATAATAGACTCCCGATCGGTTTTGCGCCGCGTTCCAGCCACGCATTCGGACTGGCGGAAACCATCGAGCTGGCGCGGAGCCTGGGAAGGCTGCCCCAGTGTCTCATCGCTTATCTTGTCGAAGGTGAACAATTCGAAACGGGGACGCCGCTGTCGCCGGCGGTTGCCGACGCCATCGAAACGGTAGTGGAGCGGATCGTCACGGAAGTCTCCGCGAGATTGGGAGCAAAAGGAAGCGCCTGCCATGCATGAGACCGCACTGGTGCGCGACGTCGTCCGCCGCATCGAAGACGTCGCTCGCGCGACGGGCGCACGACGGGTCACGGGCGCTAAGGTCTGGCTGGGTGCGCTGAGCCACCTTTCAGCCGAGCATTTTCGCGAGCATTTCGCCATAGAGGCGCAAGGTTCGATTGCCGCGTCAGCGACGCTGTCAATCGAGGCGTCGGATGATCTCGGTCACCCACACGCCCAGTACGTCCGGCTCGAGAGCGTCGATCTCGACGAATAAGCCCGCTGGCTACATCCGGTGGGGGTCGGCCATCCATCAGCTCTCGCAGCCTCCGGCGACCGCGGGAAAGGCGCGACCGGACCGTCCCGGCCGGGATGCCGAGGCGGGCGGCAACCGTCTCGTACCGCTCCCCTTTCAACCCAACCAGCACCACCACCGACCTTTGCTCCTCGGGGAGCCGCGCCAAAGCGCGCTCGAGGTCGCGCAGCATGAGCCATTCGATTTGACGCGGGGGACATCCGGACGAAAGTTCGGCATGGGTCGATCTAACCAAGGTGCTGTAGCGCACCGCTCGGCGCATGTCGCTGATATGCAGGTTGTGCAGGATGGTGAACAGCCACGCTCGCAAGTCTGTCCCTTGCCGCCAAAGGTGGATGTTTTCAATCCCGCGGAAGACCGTCTCCTGAACGAGATCATCCGCGGCCGCGGCATTGTGCGTCAGATGCCGCGCATAGCGCCTGAGGACTGGCAGCAACGCCACGATCTCCGGGGCAAAGCTGTCGACCGTGGATTTCGCTTGTCGAAGCTGAGCGCTGCTCTCAAGAGCCGCGGTGAATGCCATCGCTGCCTTCCGGTGGCATTTTGCTCACCACCTGCACCTGAGCTTTGAGCGGGCTCAGCGGCTCTTTAATTTGGATTGAGCGCTTTTCCAGCAGAGCAGCCTCTTTCTCCAGCTTGTCGGCTGTCCTCGGCCGAGCATCCCAAATCCACGGGTCTCCCGCTCGCTCGGCGAATTCGCGATACCAAGCCGCCAGATCCCGAAGCTTACGCGCCTCGTCCATCGCCTTCCTTCCTTCGCACCCGCTTGCCGACTGATCAACATCGGCTTCCGGTTCGTGCAAGGAGAGTAGGCAATCCCGAAACGCTCGGTCAGACTCGGAAAATACTTAACTGACGGTAGAGTCGGACGCGGATTCCGACGGGGGATCGGCACCGCGCGCACTGATCACCAATCGGACCAATTCCGACAAGGAGGCGGCGCCCATCTTCTTCATGACGTTCGCACGATGCGTTTCGACCGTTCGCTGGGCAATGCCGAGGCGCGCGGCGATTTCCTTGTTGGCATGGCCGGCAACGACGTAATCCATCACCTCGCGCTCGCGCCGGGTCAAGCCGGCAATGCGCATTGCCGCGGCTGTGCGCCACTCCAAACGCTCGGCCGGGCGCGCTGCCTGTCGCAGTGCGCGGTCTATGCGGGCGAGGAGCTGCTCGGAACGGACCGGCTTCTCGACGAAATCCACCGCTCCCGCCTTCATCGCCTCGACCGCCATCGCCACGTCGCCATGGCCGGTGATCATGATCGCCGGCAAAGCGTTGCCCGCTGTCGCAAGCCGGGCGATCAGCTCGAAGCCGCTCAGGCCGGGCATGCGCACATCGACGACCAAGCAAGCCGTTTTAGCGGCGTCATGGGCGGCGAGAAACGCTTCACCGCCTGCAAACGTCTCGACATGATAACCGGCCCCCACCAACAGCTCGCGCATTGAATCGCGGACGTCGCGATCGTCGTCGACGATGAACACCGTCGCCGCCGTCCCGGCGTCGGCCACTTCGGCGGGCTGTGCGGCAGGTTGGAGCTGCTGAATAGCCCGTAACAGCACCTCGGGCCTCACCGGCTTGGCGAGCCTGAGGCTGCCGGTCAGCTCGCTGTCGCGCAATCTTGCGCTGCGAGTGTCGCCGGTCAGGAAGATGACGGGAATCTGCGCTCCGAGTGCGGCGCGCACCGCGGCGGCGGTCTCGACGCCGTTCATGCCGCCCGGCAGGACATAATCGGAGATGATCAGATCGGGGCGAGAGCCGTTGCCGGCGAGCAGCGCCAGCGCCTCGGTCGCGCTTGCCGCCGCCGCGGTGCGGTGGCCTTCCCGGGACAACACCAGTTGCAGCATTTCGGACAGCGGCGCATTGTCCTCAATGACGAGGATCGAGCTGCGGCGCCGCGGCCCGGCTTCCGCGGAGATCTGAACCGCTCCCTGCAGAGGCTGCTGGCGCGCGAGCGGCACTTCGATGGCGAAGACGGAGCCCTTGCCGAGCCACGAGCGCACGCTGATCGCGTGACCGAGCAATTCGCCGAGGCGTTGCACGATCGCGAGACCGAGGCCGAGGCTGCTCTCGTTAGCCTGACCGGCGGCCTTGTGGTACTCGCCGAAAATCTTGGGAATTTCCTCTTCGGAGATGCCGACACCGGTATCCCACACCTCGATGCTCAGCCTGTCGCCGCGGCGCCGGCAGCCGAACAGGATCTTGCCTTTGACCGTATAACGGATCGCGTTCGACAGCAGGTTGCGCAGCATCTGTTCCAGGAGGCGCGGATCGCTGCGCACCGCGAGCCCACATCGAACGACGCGCCAGCCGAGGCCGCGCGCGGCGGCGTGGAGGGCGAAGTCGCTGGCGAGCCGATCGAGCAGGTCGTTGACCCGAAAATCGGCGGTTTGCGGGTGAATGTTCCCGGTTTCGAGCTGATTGATGTCGAGCAGCGCATTGAGCATGCCGGCCATGCCGTCGAGCGACACCATCGCTCGACCGAGTAGCTCCAGGGTCTTCTCATCCTTGGCCTCGGAGAGCAGCATGTCGTGCAGAAAGATCAGGGTTTGCAGCGGCTGCCGCAAATCGTGGCTGGCCGCGGCGAGAAAGCGGGATTTGACGAGATTGGCCTGTTCCGCCGCTTGCTGCGCGGCAGCGCGCTGCTGCTCCGAGCGCCGGTAATCGGTGATGTCGTTGAGGATCACCAGAGTTCTCCTGCTTCCACCGGCGGCGTCTGGGATCTCCTCCGCTCTGGCGACCAGGACCCGTTTGCCGAGCGTCGGCACATCGACCTCGATTTCGCGTCTATCGGCGCCCCCGGTACTGGCGACGCGGTCGAGGAACGCGCGCAGCGCCGGCACGTCGAGATGGTGCGCGTCGGTCTCCGGCAGCGGCCGACCGACCGTGTCGCTCGGGGAGGCGCCGAAGAGGCGATAGAACGATCGGCCCGCCGATACGACCCGCATCGCCTTGTCGAGGACGATCAGCGGCTCGCGGACGGTGTCGATGATCGCTTCGGCATAGGCGCGCGCGGTCCGGCTCTCCTGCTCGAGTGCCTTGATCGCCGAAATTTCGCTCAGCGAGATGACGACCCCTTCGATGCGGTTGTCCTGGGTGCGGTAGGGCGAGGTGCGGTAGGTGTACCAGGCGCCTGATGCGCTCTGCACTTCGCGCCGCACCGTCGCGAGATCGGCGAGCACGGCGCGGGCGTCGGCGATCAGGTCGAGGCCGGTAAAGGGATTCGCCAAATCCGCAAGCGGGCGGCCCACATCCGAGGCGATCAAGTTGAAGAGCGTCGCCGTGGACGGCGTGAAGAAGCGAATTCTCAGATGCTCGTCGAGGAACAAGGTTGCCGCATCCGAACTGTTCAGGATGCTCTGGAGATCGTCGCTGGTCCTCCGCTGCCGCTCCAGCGTCTCTTGAAGCTGATTGTTGGTTCTGGTCAGCTCCTCGTTGAGCGACTGCAGCTCTTCCTTCGAGGTTTCCAGCTCCTCGTTCGTCGACTGAAATTCTTCATTGATCGACATCGCTTCCTCGTTGGTCGCGGTCAATTCCTGGTTCGCTTCGTCGAGCTCGCGGATCGTGTCCTTGAGCTCCTGCTCGAGCTGGGCGACGCGCGAGGCTTCGGCCGGCGTCTCGACCGTGTCGACCGCTTTGCGGTCGGCCACATCGACGAAGCTGACGAGCAGCAGCTCCTCGCCTTCGTGCGGCAGCGGTCGCGCCGAGATGCTGACCGAGACGAGGTCGCCGTTGCGCTTGACCCGCGCGCCGCCGATGGTGACGGGTCCATGATCTCGGCTTGCGTGTCGGACCGCCGCGCGAAACCTGGAAGCCAGCCCCTCGCGCAGGATCGCCAGCACGTCCCGGCTCGGCGCGCCTGGCGCTACGCGCAGATAGCGGTCGGTCGGTCCGAAAAAATACAGGGCTCGATAGCTGCGATCGACGAGCGCCGCGGCCGGTGCGTAGGTCTCGAGCAACAGCCGTCGGGAGATCTCGCCAAGATCGGGACGTTTTGCACCGACTTGCCCGGCTACAACGCACGGGCGCGCTCCCCGATATCGGGCGAGGAGATCCTGTGGCGCGGTCGGCCGTGGCCGATGCGGCGGAAAATACGCAGCGTGTTGGAAATTGGCTGAAAGAACCCGGTGAGCTGGCCGATCGTCTCCGAGGCGCCGAGAAACAAATAGCCGCCGTCGCTGAGCGCGAAGTGAAACAGCGACAAGACCTTTTGCTGTTCCTCTGGCTGCAAATAGATCAGCAGGTTGCGGCAAGAGATCAAATCGAGACGCGAGAACGGCGGATCGGCGAGCAGGTCGTGATCCGTGAATACGATGACGTCACGCAGGTCGCGGCTGACCCGATAGCCCTGATCTTGATGTGTAAAAAAACGCTGCAGCCGTTCCGCCGAGACGTCTGCCTTGATCGAGTCCGGGTAAACGCCGTTGCGCCCGAAGTCCAACGCATCCGCGCCGATATCGGAAGCAAAGATCTGCAACTTCACGGCGCGTTTGGCTGCGGCAAACTCTTCAAGGAACAGCATGGCGAGGGAGAATGCCTCCTCGCCGGTGCTGCAACCCGGCACCCAGACACGGATCGGCCGGTCCTCCGCATGCTGAACCAGATCGGGAATGACCGTCCTTGCCAGCCCCTCGAATGCCCCTGGGTCGCGGAAAAAGCTGGTTACGTGAATGAGGAAGTCCTTCGCGAGCTGTTCGAGCTCACGGCTGTCTCCGCGCAATTTACTTAGGTAGTCCGCGATTTCCTCGATCCCGGCAGCTGCCATCCGGCGCCGAACACGGCGGAGTAGGGTCGTCTTTCTGTATTGGGTGAAATCGCGCGACGTCTGCTCGCGCAAAAGCGCGATGATCTCGCTCAGCAATTTATCGTCGTGCTCATCTGCCGGCGCGGCCCCGGGTGCGGCAGTGACATAAGGATGCCGGGCATAGCGAATCAGCGCCTGTGGAATTTCTCCGACCGGCAATACGAGGTTGACCGCGCCGGTCGAGATCGCGCTGCGCGGCATTCCGTCATAGGCGGCCTCGGCAGGATCCTGAGCGATGACGAGCCCGCCTTTTTCACTGATCGCCTTGAGCCCGACACTGCCGTCGGCGCCCGTCCCCGAGAGGATGACGCAGACCGCGCGCTCGCCGTAGCCGTCCGCCAGCGAACTCAGGAAGAAATCGAAGGGCAGGCGCGCGCCGTGCGGCGCTTGCGGCTGAGAAAGCCGCAACATGCCTTCGCGCACCGACAGATAGGCCTGCGGCGGAATCACATAAACGCGGTCGCGTTCCAGAGGCATGCCGTCGGCGGCCTACGCCACCTTCATTGTTGTGTCCCGACCGAGCAGATCGACCATCATGCTCTCATGGGTCGGATCGAGATGCGAGATCAGGACAAAGGCGATACCGGTATCCGCCGGTAATGCCGCGAGCAGCTTCCGGAACGCCTCGAGACCGCCGGCGGACGCACCAATCCCCACCACCGGAAAGGCGTCGCCTCCGGCCGAAACCGCTTGTTTGGGCAATGCGCCGGCGCGCTGTGCGCTGGTGGTTGGCGGCGGCCGTTCCGATGCGGCTCTTGGCGGCCGGCGGCGGACTTCAGTCCTCGTTCTTCGCATCTCCCCTCGACGTGCCCGCTCACACGACGTATTCTACAAGCCTCCTTGAGGTGAATGCCATGTTTCGTTGAAGCCGAACGCTCTCAGTATTTTCCGAGTCTGCCCCGGCAACCCAGGGGTGGCTATTCTTAACCCGAGCGCAAGACCACCGCGGGGACGCGGCTGCGGGGTTTGTGTGGACGAAAGGGACACCCATGCCGGGTCGAGCTAGTGCACAGGCGACTTCGGAAAGCTCACCCCAGGGGCTCGAAGACCAGCGCCCGGGCTGCTCCTTCGGATTGCCGGCATCGTTGCCCGATGTGTGCACGGCTCTCTGCCACGAACTCAGCGAGCGGCTTACCGCCACCGGAAATTATCTCGGGGCTCTGCAGCGCCTCTTGGAAATTGGGTATCGGCCCGGCCAGCCACTACCCGAGGAGATTCTCGAAAAGGCGAGATCCGAGGTCGCTCGAGCCGGTGAGGTCATCCATCAGTTTCGCCGGACGCTGACTGCTCACCAAAAATCCTAGGGGTCGTAGGACACAGCCGCCCGAGCACTGATCTGGATAAATACGAACCGGCGGAGTAAATAACTGATCGCCAATGCGGAAGGGGAACTGCATGAGCGATGGCCGACCCAACGGAGTTGACAGATTTCTTGTATCGCGGGCCCGGTCTCTCGGGGAGGCATGTCGGGAAGCGGGTCGCGACGAGGATGGCAGGCGTTGCTCCTACTGCCCGTAAGAGACCTTTGTAGGAGCGAAGAGCGATGGCTGGTTAAGCGATATGCGCGTCGCTCACATCGCAACTGAGACGGCCGTATTCGTTACCCTTGATCCAAGGCGCGGCGTACGAGGTCGAGAACCTCCTCGGCCTGATATGGCTTCTCGAGGACTGCGAGCGCTCTGGCAATACGAGCCCGGTTGCAGGTCGTGGTATCGGTCCGGCCGCTAATGAGGATTACCGGCAGCATGTCGCCGCGACGCCGCATAGTTTCGAGAAGCTCGATACCGCTCATTCCCGGCATGTGCACATCGAGGATCAGGCAGTCGCCCTCACCGGCTCCGCCGGCATTAAGAAACGCCTCGCACGATGCGAACTCCCGCGCCTCCAGGCCCTCGCATTCGAGCAGCAGCCTCAGCGAGTCCCGAACTCCTCCATCATCGTCAACCACGAAAATCATCGGTCTTTTCCTGCCCGCATCCACGGCCGATTTTCGCCAGGCTGCATCCATCCGCCTTGATCTGGATCAGTTAGATCGGCCGATACAGGCGCTCGACATCGGAGCGCCGGCACAGCTCGGTTCCGGACCCCAGGAGTGCGGCCGCTCCCGCCGCCATGCCGAAGCGCACGGCCTCGCGCAGTGCCAGCCCCCGGGAGAGACCGAGAACGATGCCCGCCAGCATGCTGTCGCCCGCGCCGACCGTGCTTCTCGCCTCGACCGGGACCGCGGCGAACCGTTCACACTCTTCGGCGGCCACGAGCAATGCGCCTTCCTGGCCGAGCGACAGCACGACGATCTCGCTGCGGCCTTGCTCGATCACTTCGCGTGCGGCGGATTCCTGCCCGAACGGGGTGCCAATTTCTCGCCCTACTAAATCCTGCAGCTCGCGCAGGCTCGGCTTTAGCAAATGGATCCCATGGCCTGCCTGTTTTAGCGCGGCGCCAGAGGTATCCAGTACGAGGCGCTTGCCCAGCATCTGCGCCAGCTGAGCCACTCGGGCATAGAAATCGTCCGAGACGCCGAGCGGCAGACTGCCGCTGGCGACGATATAATCCGCTTCCGCCGCCACCAACGACAGCTGGTCGAGGCAGCGTTCCTGATCTGCCTCGGAAACCTCCGGCCCCGGCAGAATGAAGCGAAACTGATCCCCGGTCCGGCGGTCCTCGACGGCAAGGCTTTCGCGGGTGAACCCGGCAATCGCGATCCGACGATGACGCACACCTTCTTGATCCAACAGATGCTGGATCATTTCGCCGGCAGGCCCCCCGACCGGGAAGATCGCGACCGCGTCGCCGCCGAGCGCACGCACCGCCCTCGCGACATTGATCCCGCCGCCGCCGGGATCATAACGCGGCGGCGCGCATCGCAGCTTGTGCGTGGGTTCAACCCGATCCGTGGACGTTGCGATATCGAGCGCGGGGTTCATGGTCAATGTGACGATCGTGCCCATGGAAGTGCCCCTACTGGGCCGCGAGCGAGCGGGCGGCGGCCGTCTGCTCCGCCTCGTGCACGACGGTCGTGGTGCGCAAGAGGCTCGCCGCATTGACACTGATCGAGTCGATCCCGAGCTCGGCGAGAAAGCGCGCGATTTCCGGGTAATTCGCCGGCGCCTCGCCGCAGATCCCAACATGTCGATGGTTGCGCTTGGCGCCGGTCACCGCGAGCCGCAGCATTTCGAGCATGCCGGGATCGCGCTCATCGAAATCGAAGGCGACGATCTCGGAATCCCGGTCGACTCCTAAGGTCAATTGCGTCAGGTCATTCGAACCGATCGAGAACCCGTCGAACAGCTCGGCGAAAGCGTCGATTTGGATGACGTTGTTGGGGATCTCGCACATGACGTAGATCTCGAGCCCCTTGTCGCCGCGCCGGAGCCCGTGCCGGGCCATCGTCTCGATCACCTCCTTGCCTTCGCCGACCCGGCGGCAGAATGGCACCATCACCCGCAGGTTCGTCAGCCCCATTTCGTTACGCACCCGTGCGAGTGCCTGGCATTCGAGGGCGAAGCCCGCGGCATAGGCCGGGTGGGCATAGCGCGAAGCACCGCGGAAGCCGAGCATCGGGTTCTCTTCCTTCGGCTCGAACCCGGCACCGCCGAGGAGGCTCGCATATTCGTTGGTCTTGAAGTCCGACAGCCTCAGGATGACCGGTTTCGGATAGAACGCAGCGGCTATCGTCCCGACCCCCTCGGCCAATTTCTCGACAAAGAAATCGGTCGGGTGGGCATAGTTCCGCACCAGTCTAGTGATCGCGGCGCGGGCCTTTTTTGAGACGACCTTTTCCGGGCATGAGAGCGCCATCGGATGGATGCCGATGTGCTCGTTGACGATGAATTCCATGCGCGCGAGCCCGACACCGTCATTGGGTAGCATCGCCGTGTGATAGGCGAGCTCGGGATTACCCAGATTGACCATGATCTGGGTGCGCGGTCGGGGCAGTGCGCCCGACGGCACTCGGCTCACCTCGAACGGCAGGGCGCCGTCATAGACCTTGCCGACCTCGCCGTCGGCGCAGCTGATCGTGACGACAGTCCCGGTCGCAAGGCGTTCGCTCGCCCCTTCGGCGCCGACCACCGCCGGTACCCCAAGCTCGCGGGCGACGATGGCGGCGTGGCAGGTGCGTCCCCCGCGGCTGGTGACGATCGCCGCGGCCGTCTTCATGACCGGCTCCCAATCGGGGCTGGTTGCCTCGGCTACCAGCACCTCTCCGGGAAGGAAGGAGGCGAGGTCGTGCGGATCGGTCACCACCCGGACCCTGCCCGAGGCGATCTTTTCGCCGACCGCGCGGCCGGTTGCCAGCACCGGGCCGCTGGCCTTCAGCGTGTAGGTCTCGAATGCGCCCGCTGCTCGCCGCGAGGCGACCGTCTCAGGGCGCGCCTGGACGATGTAGAGCTTGCCGTCCACCCCGTCCTTGGCCCACTCGATGTCCATCGGCGTCGGCTGCCCGGCAAGGTGCGAGTAGTGATCCTCGATGCGGATCGCGTAGTCGGCGAGCTCGAGCACCTCCGCATCGGCGAGGCAATAGCGTCCTCGATCGGTCTTGCGGGTCGGCAGGTTGCGGGTGCTGGCCTCGCCATGCCCGCGCGCATAGACGAGCCGCGTCTGCTTCTTGCCGAGCGAATGGCTCAGCACGGCGCGGTAGCCCTGGCGGAAGGTCGGTTTGTGGACGTAGAACTCGTCCGGATCGACCTTGCCTTGCACGACGTTCTCGCCGAGACCCCAGGACCCGGTGACGAAGACCACGTCGCGGAAGCCCGATTCGGTGTCGAGCGTGAAGATCACGCCGCTCGCCGCGAGATCGGCGCGAACCATCTTCATCACCCCGACCGACAGTGCCACCTTGAAGTGCTCGAAGCCGTTGTCGATGCGATAGACGATGGCTCGGTCGGTGAAGATCGATGCGAAGCAGCGGCGGCAGGCCTCGAACAGATCGGCCTCGCCGCGTACATTCAGAAAGCTCTCGTGCTGGCCGGCGAAGCTGGCGGTCGGCAGGTCTTCGGCGGTCGCCGAGCTGCGCACCGCGACCGCCACTCGCGTCCCGCATTTTTCTTCGAGGGCACGATAGGCCGCTGCGATCTCAGCGCGGAGATGCGTGTCGCCGGTCGCCTCGTAAACCAGTCGGCGAGCAGCGGCGGCGCGCTCGGCGAGCAGTGCCACATCGTGGTGGTCGAACGCGGAAAGAAGCCGGCGCAGCTGGTCCTCGACACACGCCCCGGCGAGCGCGTCGCGATAGGCCCGAGCGGTCAGCGCGAAGCCCTCAGGCACCCTGACACCCTCGTCCTCGAGCATCGCGTAGAGCTCTCCGAGGGAAGCGTTCTTGCCGCCGACCGCGGGAACATCGCTCAGCCTGATATCGCCGAACCAGCGCACATAGGATTGTACCGGCATCGAATCCACTCGCATCGTGAGCCAGCAGACTGCACTGCAGCGAGGCCAACCGCGTTGATTTGGATCAAGGCGGGGCTCGGCGATCGGCAGAAGCTTGCGAGCCTCAGTTAGCAAAGGAGGTTTGCATGAGCAGCGACTTACAGCTTCGGCAGGACGTGCTCGACGAGCTCGAATTCGAGCCCAGCGTCAACGCCGCCCATATCGGCGTGACAGCGAACCACGGTGTGGTCACCCTGACCGGCTTCGTGACGACCTACGCCGAGAAAACGGCCGCAGAGCGCGCCGCACGGCGCGTCAAAGGGGTCAAGGCGATCGCCGAGGAAATCGAGGTGCGCTTGCCTTCGGACCTGAAACGCGCGGACGACGAGATCGCGGCACGCGCGATCGATTTCTTGAAGTGGCAGGTCGGGCTTCCCGCCGACCGCATCAGAGTCAAAGTCGAGAAGGGAGTCGTGACCCTGACGGGCGAGGTCGACTGGCAGTTTCAGAAAACCGAAGCCGACCACGTCGTGCACAAGCTGAGCGGCGTCGTCGACGTGGTTAACCAGATCCGGATCGCCTCACCGGTCTATGCCGTGGAGGTCAAGGAGAAGATAGAGAAGGCGCTGCAACGCAGTGCCGAGCTCGAGGCATCGCGGATTACCGTCGAGATCGAGGGCGGCAGGGTGATCCTCAAGGGCAGAGTCCATGCCTGGTACGAGCGCGACATCGCCGAACGGGCCGCCTGGTCGGCCCCTGGTGTCACCGAGGTTCACGACCGCATAACGATCGAGCCGTAGCCGCATAGGTCCGCGCCGCCAGAGCGGCGCAGACGATAGCGCGACGATGCGCGACGGGGTCGGGCCATGACTGACCCCTTCGCATCGCCTTCGCCTTTTTGGGAGATGCCCCCTTGCGAAGGTCGAGCGTGCGCTTATATGTTTGTTGCGTATTTAGATATCAATTATTTAGTAAGTTTTTATGCGAAATACACATGTACGAAACATGCTGGCGAATTCCCTGCCAATCCGCTGACAAC
>DATEQL010000860.1:0-10750 GCA_035272665.1 Allostellaceae bacterium | reverse complement strand
GCCACCTTCGCCGTGAAGGCCGGTGTGTGGTTCCGGCGCGGTCGTCTCTTCATGGTCTCTCCTGATTCGCAGGCCATAGCGTGCCCGCTGTCAGGCAGAAACTCCACTTATCGCCCTGTCCAAATTTCCGGAGCCGGCTCTGTTCTTGACGTTGCCGATCCGGGCTGATGGGCCACCAAGTCATATCTTCGGCGGTGTAGGGTGGATCATTCGATGACCTCGTCGATGCGGGCGAGTATCATGGGCGGGATCTCGAGGCCGAGTGCGTTGGCAGTCTTGAGGTTGATGACGAGCTCGAATTTCGTGGGCTGCTCGACCGGCAGATCGCCGGGTTGGGCACCCCTGAGGATTTTGTCTACGTACTCGGCGGCGCGCCGCTGCAAATCCGAAAGACTGGCCCCATAGGCCATCAGGCCGCCGGCATTCACGAACAACCGGAGCCCATAGATCGCCAGTAATCGGCAGGTCGCGGCGAAATCGGCAATCTGGCTGCGAAAGTTCATCGTGAGAGGATCTTCGACCACGGTCAAAGCGTCCGGCGGTTGCCGTTTCGCAGCTTCGAACGCGCCATCGAAATCATCCGGTCCTCGTACCTCCAGTGACTGAACCTCGATCCCCAAGGTTTGGGCCGCGCGGTCAGTCTCCTTGAAAAAACACACCTTCGCGCCTCCCTCCACAGCGGGTCCCACCTACCGCCCTTCGGGACCCATCAGCCCCTCACCCAGGCCACCCACGCCAGGATGAGGCTCCGGAGGGATCAGCAAATAAGCCCCGGCGTTACGCGCAACAGCGAGGCCCCAATGCATAAGAACGACGTTGGGGTTGTATATACCCCTCGCGGTGACCGGCGCGACCCATGGCCTGCGGCAACTCGGTACATTTGGCGACACGTTCGTTGCGCGTGTCTTTAGCGACGACTTCGCCTTTCTGACATCGGGTATATGCCGAGGTGCCGGGCCAACATGTCGGGCGCCTTCGCTTGTCGTGCAGCTCGATCTGGGGTCAGCTCTCGGCCTCTGTTACCGTGCAGCACCATCGCCCCGGCGTCATGGCAACCACGGCGGCTCTTCAATCCGTAGAATCGTCGCCGGCGCCGCGAGCTGCTTATCCCGGACGCAGTAAATTATCTCCGCTTGTGATTGACGAGGTCATCGGCCCCGCAAACGGGAAAACCAGGCTGTCGCCATCGGCAATTACTGTAACGGTGCATTAGAGGCTTGACGAGCCGATTTCGATCCCCACATGACGAATGCCGTTACGGCGTTACAGAAAGGGATCGATACAATGGCCAAAGAGCTTCCCTCGGAGATCGTGTTCACGACCGATGTGCCTGTCTACATCGTCGTGCGTCGCGACGGCACCAACTGGCGCATCGGAGCACCCCGCAATGATCCTCTATCACGTCACTTGGGCGATCGACGTCACCAACGATCATGGCGCGCGGTGATATGACCGTCTACGGCTACGCCCGCGTCTCGACCGAACGGCAAGCCGACGAAGGCGTGTCGCTCGAGGAGCAGATCCGCCGGATCGAGGGACGCGCGCTCGAACAGGGCTGGCACCTCGCCGAGACCTTCATCGAGCGCGGGATCTCGGGCTCGGTCCCGCTCGGCGATCGACCGGAAGGAGCGCGGCTTGTTGCTGCGCTCCAACCCGGCGACGTCGTGATCGCCGCCAAGCTCGACCGGATGTTCAGATCCGCGTGGGATGCGCTCAACGTCATCCGGGATTTCCAGCGCCGGCGGATCTCCCTGTGGCTTCTCGACCTTGGCGGCGATGTCTCCGGCGACGGCATCGCCAAGCTCGTCCTCACCATCCTCGCTGCGATCGCCGAGTTCGAGCGCGAACGGATCGGCGAGCGAATTCGAGACGCCAAGCGCCATCAACGGCGCACCGGGCAATATCTCGGCGGCGATCGGCCATTCGGCTGGCGGATCGGCGAGGATGGGGCGCTGATCGAGGACGAGGCTGAACAGAGCGCTCTCGCAGAAATGCGCGACCTGCGCGCAGCCGGCGGCAGTTACCGGAGCATCGCCGCCCACATGAAGAACACACGCGGCATCCAGATCAGCCATCAGGGAGTCAAGCGAGCACTCGCGCGATCAGCCTGATTTTGGTGGCTACGTCAAACCGGCGAATTCCGCGGATCGACAAAACCAATCTGCTTTTCGGACGCCGTGTGCCCACCCTCGGCGACGGAAGGCCGGAGACGGAATTTCGGTTGGGCACGCGGGTAGGCCGCTTTTGGCTTCGAGGCCACCTTTCAATGAAGGCTTACCCGGAAGCGCGCTTTCGTTGGAATGTTGGCTACCGCGCTCTTAACTGCCTCTGGGGCGTGGTTCATATTTCGAACAGATCACCGGGCTAATTTTCGAAGTGTGAAATACCTCACATCGTTCGACCGATCCCTGAAGGTATTCTGCCAAGCGTGGCCGGATAGCTCGTCCAGGTCGCCAAGCGTGGCCGGATAGCTCGTCCAGGTCGGGAATGCCGGCTAAGACAGCTCACTATTTACTCAAACAACAGGAACCTCATCATGCCTCATACCACCCTCAGCACAGGCGTCATGATTCGTGACGGTGGTGCATTCAACGCAAATATCACCGCCCTGAACCTTGATCCAAAGGTCCAGCGTACGGTCACCGTCGAAATCTTCGACTGGGGTGTCGAGCAGCTTTGGTCAACGCCCGCACCCGTGCCGGTCGAACCGTCGGGGGCAATCACGGTCGCACCACATACCCAGAGGGCTTTCATAGCCTTGATTACGCAATCGACAACGCAGCCGCAATTGCCGCTTGAGCTCTATGAAGTTCGTGTGACGGTAGATAACGTCAATGATCTCGTCATCAACTGCTTTGCAGTCGATAACAACGGGGCTTCAATCCCAGCGAAAACTGTCTGGCACAAGGACTTGGTTGTCGTTCCTGCCTTGTGACGATCGCCCACACGAGGCGGCGGCCCGCGCAAGCTCGAAAGCTCGCGCACACTCGCGAACTGCTGGCAAATTGGGACATCTCTGTCGGCGAAGTTGCGGCAACGCTCGGCGTTCATCGCTCTACCCTCTATAGACCTCGTTCAGCCGCTTGTCCCACGCCCGGGTCGCATCGCCCGGTGCACTCGACCATCCCGACCGTGCTGGATCCCTCAGGCTTGGCCAGGCAGGCATCCAGCGCCGCGTCAATCGGGTCGGGATCGGCCGCCAGAGCCGGGAAAGGGCAAAGCAGGTAGCCTGTGTTCCTCAACCCGCGCGAAGTGGCGCTTCCCGGTGTCGCAGTCGCCGCAACATGGAAACCAGGTATTTGCAAAAATTTCCTACGGGTATCAAGGGATCCCCAGTCAGGTGGGGAGAAGAGATGGAGAATAGCGATTGCATGCGAACGGCATCCGGTGCTAGTCAATACCGACACGACTTCGGATTCTATTCGCGGAGGCATCACTCGGCGATCTACAGAAGCCGAACCCGTGGTCTGGCTGCGGGCGGCGCACAAAGGTGAGAGACTCACAGCACTGGCCAAGGCGACGAACTGGCGCGCCCGACATCGCGAGGCGCTGGTGCAACGGAGCGCGTTGAACACTGCGGTCGAGTCGGCGGAGCTCGATCCTCCATGACCGAGGTTAGACCGAAAGGCGTTTCGCTGAACCTGGAGAGGCAGCAGTTGCTCCGGCGACGCTCCGAAGCGCTCGCCCGCCTGCTCCGACAGGGCGACGTGCTGCTGATCGCCCGCCTCGACGCCGCGCTCGCCGCGCTCGAGGAGGCGCCCGCCGAGTGGGAGCCCGCCAGCCGTGCCGTGGTCAGCGATGACGGCCAGGCCGTCCGGCTGACTCTCTATGCCGAGATCGGGGCCATAGCCGCCATGGATCTCGATCCGATCCGCGCCATCGGGCTCGCCGGCAAGCTGATCGACGGCGCTGCCGAGGCTATGTGGTCATGAGTGAGGAAGCCTCAACCTCGTGCATGTGGTGCGAGAGGCCATTCCGGGAGCGACTAACCGGGGGACGGGCACAACGGTTTTGCCAGTCGTCCTGTCGGCGGACCTTCCATGCCGCCGTGAGGAGCTGGGCCCTCGATGCCGTTGCCAACGGCACCTTGGCTGTTGTCGACATCAGGAACGGCACTCGCGCAACGCGCGCGTTGCGCAGTTGGGGGGAGCAGCTCCCGTCGCCACCCGACACAGGGTCGCAGGATGACGCGCTGTTGGACCTGATGACACGGTTTCTCGTTGAAGTGCCGCGCCACACTATTGAGGCGTTTGTCAAGTTTCGCTTCGTCGAGCCTCACCAGCAGGACGATCTCACGGCGATCATGGCTGCGTTGAAGCGTATCGGCCGAACGCCGAGCATCTCGCGCATCGCCTGAGCCTCAACTGTTACCGCCTCGATCATCGGCAGGCGACGACCTCGGGGCGTGCCGCCGGCACCCCATCCGCCCTATGCGCGGCTCGATGCGAAGGAGATCGGGCCGAGGTGAGAACCGGCCCTCGGCCGGGTCAGGATGGCTGCTTAGCGCCGGATCTCTCGTGTGACGCGGACCTGCCAATTCCCTGCGTGCGGATCGTTCTTGGCCCGCCTCGCCCTTGATCGTTCGCCCACTCGGCACGCTCCGCCTCCGTCAGATACTTCTCTATCGGCGCCAGCAGTTTGCGTAGTTCCTCCAATCGTTCGGCGCGCGTCATGGCCTTGAGCCTCGCCTCCATGTCGTCCTTTGGCTCCTCGGCAGCTTGCGGCGGTTTGCCAAGAGCGCGATCGAGAATTGCGTTCGCGGCGACCGCGATCACCCGGCGATCGGCGTCCGGCAGGTCGCCCAGCGGGACCAGACAACCCTCGCTGTCGAATTGGTTGAGCTCGGCCAGCTCCGCAAGTCGGTGCATCGCCGCCGGCGCGTAGCTGCGGGCGATTTTCATCGCCTCGCCGTAGGCGCCAGAATGTCCCGACGGATTACCGCTTTGACCGGGTCGCCAACGGTTAGCGGCCAGCGCCGGCGGGAGGACTCTCTTCGGTGCGTGCATTGCTGATCCCACCTAATCAACACTACCCGACATTTACAGCGACGCTACGGGAAAAGGAAGCGGCGCGCGTGCTACTCTCCTCGGTCCAAGCTGATATCACCGGCCAGTCGATCGGAAAGCTGGCGGCCGTGCTCCCACCGGTGGGTGCGCGATGATCGCGGCCGAGATCATACGCGCAACGAACGTGTCGCCGACGTAATGCGTCAAGCAATAGGGAGTTGCGGCAGGTCATGGGCCACAACGGTCACCGCGAAGGGCATATGAACAACCCTAACGTTGTTCTTATGCATCATCCGTTGGGGCATCGCTGTTGTGCGTCACGTCGGGTGTATTTTTGGAGGCCTGCGATGCCGATGATGCAGATGCACGCGTTCACGGAAAATACCATTGACCCGGGCCTCCACCATTACGCGCAACAGCCAGCGCCCGGCCGGCAAAGCGACGAAAGGCTTTGGCGATCGCGCCGAGGTCGTCCTGCTGATCGGCAGGCAGCCACCCGAAGCTGACGAGGGTCTCAATCGTGCTGCGCTGGATCGTGCAGAAGAAACCGAGTTGGGCATGCGAGCCTGTCGGTGGTGTTACACGAGACTGGACCGCCCGCTCAACGAGGCCGGTCAAGGCACGGGCGATGGCGCCCTTGTCGGCATGATCGGGTTCGGCGAGCCAGCCCAGCGCGACTAGATCGGTAGTCATGTTCGGCCCGAGTTCTAGGTTCACGATCACATTACCCTGCCGGCGCCGGTCGCGGGCTCGCCGCATTCGCTCCGCACCGGATGTGATGCGCGCATCACCTGTCACTGTAGCGTCCTCGTCCTGTTCCTCTGTCCCGGTCATCGCAACCCCACCGATGCAGCCTCGATCAATTTTCCGGCGAGCCTGATCGCTCAGAGCTGATCGTACTTGGCCAACGCGACGACGACGCGCTCTCGGTAGAGCGCCAACTTGATCGCCCGCGGTCGTCGGACACGACCGCGCGTGAAGCCGGCTCGGGTTCGACGGGTTTACGATTCACGGCCCGCCCGCTAAACCTGGACCCAGGCCCGCACCCGCGCACCGCTCGATCCAACGGCGGGTCGCCTCCAACCAATCCTCCTTGGTTGCGTAGCAACCTCCGGTGACCTCATCGACGATCGCGTAGTAGGATGGCAGTGACGGCGCCGCGACCGTAGCAGGGAGCCGCTCACCGCGGAGGGTCCGATCCGGCCCGGGCTCCTGAGCCCGGTCTCGGACCTGGCGCATGGAGTCATCGATGCTGGCCAACCAGCGTGAGCGACCGCTCGGCAACGCGACCATGAACTCCGGTACGATTTCAATGTGAAGCGACGGCAGCCACGGCGGAAAGAATTGCGATACCTCGGCCGCGGCCGGGGCGCCGAAATCGAAGCGTATCACTTCGGCGCAGACTGGCTCGTGGGGCTGGCCGGATCCCTCCCGGATCCGGTGCTCGACGAAGCCCCGCGCCGTCGGTACTGCATGCTCACCAGATCCGGTGGCCTCGGCCTCATCGTCCTCGGGGGCGAGCAGCACCACCTCGCCGAGGCGCTCGGTCAGCCAACGCAGCGGGTCGATCTGACTGGCATCGTAAAGGAGTTTTCCGGCCGGGCCGCGAGAGCCGATGCGGCGGTAGGCAACCGCAGAAACCGGGAACATCTTTCTATATAGGAGATTCTCTATAGAAACTTGTTCCGGGTTTTCGCGCCGAATTGCCATCTTGGCGGCGTCTCGGGTCTGGAACAGATCGGAGTACGCGTCGGCCATATCGCGATAACCAAGCGGCACGGCGCCGTGAGCGCACATCACATCGATCGCGCTGGGCTGGATCTTTTCCCAGGTCGTGACCTCGTCGACTTCGATCGGGAGGCAAACATTTGTCAGGATGTCGATGCGAAGGGGGTTGGCGTCGGTCCGGTTAACGCCTCGACCGCGCCCAATCGCCTGGACGAGCTCACCCTCGCAGATCGCCCACCGGACAGTTTCGACGCGGGGGTCCGGATGGCACGGGTTCCTCACCTGGACGCCGCGACCGTTACGCAGGCGAATCCCGCGGAGTGTCCACGGGTAGCGGATATTTCCCTTCTCGTCTGGCTCGACTTCCCGCACCTCGGCTCCGAACAGGACACCAGCGATCCGCTCCACTTCGCGGACGGATGGCTCGGTGCGGCCGATCACGATGACGACCGCCACATCTTTCCACGCATTCAGGCCGGTGATCGCATTGAAGTGGGCGATGTCGACGGTCCGCGGCAACGGACCGTTACGCAGCGCAAGTTCGAGACCTTTTTGGCACACGACGAGCACCCGCCCCGGAGCAACATCGTTAGCGCGGACCCAGATAAACCGACGCACGCGCTCAACGTTGGCTCGCCGTGTGGGGTTCGGATGCTCGTCCGGCGCCCCGACCGGGATAAGCATGTCAGCAGTCATGGCGCGATCGACGATCTGCCGCACACCCGCGTACGTCATCGGGGCCGCGATCCGCCCAGCGACATTTGCAGTCGGGAAGAATTGTGAGACGATCTCAGTCGACATCGTCGCATCCATTAACAGCGTCGGCGCTGCCCAGCTTTCGTGAATGTCGTCGCGCCACGCCATATATATCGCGGGGGCGGTCCTCTCCTTTTTGGGGCCCGGCAACGGCGTCTGCTGACGCACCCAAAGCCACGGCGAGCGCTCGACGTCCGCCTCGATCGTCCGCAGCGCCAGCTCCCAGAACCGCGCCAGGTTCGCCACCTGCTTATTGTGGAGCTCGACCTGCGCGACCGCCTTGCGAACCAGCGCGATCGGCATTCCGGGGTAGACGACTGGATCGCGCTTTCGCATCCACTCGAGCCTATAAGCCTGGCGGACATCATCCACGGTGACCTCGGCCGAGATCAGAGCCGCGCGCCGGACCCGACCGTTTTCTTCGAGAGCCAGCGCTCTGAAAACGCGACTTGACGTATCCATCAAATCTGCTGTCTTCGATGCGTCGCGATAGGCGAGTTTGTTCGTTGTAATTAGTATCTCGCGGACATCGACCAGTTCGTGGAGCCAGACCCTACGCGGATTGTCGAAACCGTGCAGCGCGGCCCCGCAGAACGACTCATCGATTGCGACGCTGGCAGGCGCGGGGATGAAGGTCGGGCGTCTTCGGAAGAGCAACTGGTGCGGAACGATCCACATATCGGGACGCTCTTGCCTTTGACGCTGATAACCGCACACCCCGTAAAATTGACAGATCTGGTCCTTGTCCTTGCACGCATGGGTCGAGACATCGGCCAGGGCGTCCTCGATCAGGTTCGCTCTTTCGAGGTCGTGGCACATCTTTTTTCCTGGCTGCTCGGGGTCGTCTGCTGCTCGACCACGGTACACGCGTGCGGCAATCCTGATCGACGCTAAGTCGCGGACAATTTCTTCGCCCAGCTGGTGCCGGGGCACGGAAAGAACTCCGCGGAGGCCGGCGGCTAATAGCGCAGGAGCGACGCATTCCCGCCACGTTCGCGTCTTGCCGACACCCACGTCGACTGAGATAGCATCTACCGGAACAGCTGGCGGCTGTGGCGGCGGATCGTCGTTGAGGCCGAGCATAACGGCTTCAAGCCGCGGACGCCTGCCGTTCCTCCCACTCCTTCAATCGTACGCGATATTCTGCTTTGGCCGACGCGTAGGCGATAACGGATGCCACATGCTGGCGGGCCACTTGAGCCAATCGCACACGCGCACCTGCGACGCTGCCTAGGGGAGCCGGGTAGGTCGGCTCGCACTCCTCGACGCCCAGCCGAGCGGATTCGCTTGCTGCCTGCAACTCGACGATCGCCGGGATCAGCGTGTCGAGATCGAGGATTCTGAACTCAATGTAAGCGTCTGAATGCTTGGCCAGGTCGCGTGCCGCCGCACGGATCGCGCGTTCGAGATCGGCGTGTAACCACTGGGTCTCGACACATGCTCCATGCCGGGCGATGTAGGCCGCCACCGCAGCCTTGACCGGCCCATGGAAACCATCGCCGCCGTCATGGTCGCCGATCTGCGCGCGGTAGGCCTCGTAACCGCCGCCAGAGTAGGTGCTCGAGCTTTGCGGGTCGGATGGCTCTCTGGCTGCAGTAACCCCTTGGTTTGGTGATCGTCGGCGGGGTGATCGCATCGCGGTCGCCGCGCCAGATACCGGAACGCGTCGGCACCGGATCGGGCATCCCGATGAAGATCGGCCGGGCGACGTATACTGGCTGCGCCGGCGCGAAGATCGATTGGTCAACCGGGTAGCCGCTCAGCCAAGCCTTTAACTGCCAATCGGCGAGCGCCCGGTCGGCCCAAAAGAAGAGCCTGATCCTAATGCCCGGCTTGATCCCCTGGCCGCTGGTGAAGGACCACCAGCACGTGGCGCCGTGGAATACTTCGGGTAATTGACTGACAACGTATTCCACAGTCCGATCTGGTTCGTGGACGGGGTCGAGCCAATCAGGGCAGTCGATCGAGTCCAGATCGAGGGGGATCCAATGATGCGCGGCTGGCTCGATGGTCGCCGGCTCGATGGTGCCGTCGCTCTTCGTCCGGGGGTGGAGCCGACGATAGGTGTAATGCCGGGCGATCCCTTCAGCAGGACGGCCGCGCACCATGAAAGCGGTCAGGTTGTGCTCAAGGTTGTTCAGCAGTTGCGCTAGATCATCGATGCTGCCGACGGCGTGTTCGGAGATGCTGAAAACCTTGGCGTTGCCGTACGGCTCGATCGTGGGCTTCGCGGCGCCTGTCGCCCAGATGATCCGCTTGGTCGCGAGGGGGCCCTTTGTAGTCAGTGCCGTGACAAAGTCCGGTGGGTCAGACGCGGGCCTCGCGCGGTAGTTCCGATCATAAGGGCCTTCGGCCGCGTCTATTGGGCCGCGTCCGGTTGCATCTGCATCGCCTAGGACGATATTGACGCCATCATATACCGGGCACCGGCATGGCCACTGCTGACCCTCGCGCCGCGCGCTGCCGAGTGCTGCGGCCGTGTCGCCCGCAGTCATCGGTATGCTCTCGGCAGAACGTATCGCCGCCTGGCTGCGCGCGGCATATCGGGCGCCGCCCCACCATTATGCCCATTCCCCGGCAGATCCGCCGCTCCCGCGGGCTTCGCCGGCCGATCTTCCCCTACTTTTAGCGGTGCCGGGGGCGGGTAGATTTGCGCCCCCGGATTCGTGGGGCAAGCAGAAGGTAGGCCTGGTAAGATCGGCGGAGCCGCAGCGAGCCAGCTCTCGTAATCGGGCCTAAGTACGCGCGTCGCGCGACCGAACTTCCTCGCGCGCAGCTCGCCGCGACGGATGGCCTCGTAGACGTACGAGCGGCCAAGGCCAGAGCGGCGGCAGACGGTGGGATGTCGAGGGCATCAAGGGCGTCGTCATCGGGCGGAGGACCACGGGGGCATCGTCGACCGCCGCCCGCCGCGCTGGGTGGAGTCTGGCCCCCATCATGGGGGCGAGCCGGGCGTGGACCGCGGCGCCCCTTCGATTGGGCTGACTGAGGAGCCGACACTAATGGCGACGGCTCGAGCGGATAGAGCGACGCCGCGGCGAACGAAACCGGGTCGCCATCGCCCATATACGTGGTCATGGGACCAGACCTCCTGGAGGCGTTCACGCCTCCTTTAAGTCCGATCCCATCGGCATCGCGCGGATGGTATCAGGTGATCACAAGGTGCTCTCGCGCCGAGCAGAGAGCAACCGCTCTATGGCGGATGCCAGCATATCTAGCCGATTGTGTCCGACCCTTCAACCATTTTGGCGGCTTCTTTT
>DATEQL010000859.1:0-4079 GCA_035272665.1 Allostellaceae bacterium | reverse complement strand
TCTCACAGATCGATCACCTCTCGCCGGCGCAACATCTCTTCCGGCCCACCGTGCGACAGCCGAGGCGATCGATCGGCCGCGCCGTGGCGCTTTAACTCGTTGCTTTGCCTTCATCGAGGCGCACCTCTGCTATTCGTTGTCTGTCACATCTGACCCAGGGCCCCTCACGCTGGTGCGGGCGATTTGGTGCGCTGCGATCTGCTTCACAGCAATCAATTCGACTACCGGTAGCCGGTCTATTGAACGCCCACGTCATGGGTGAAGCGGGCGGGGTTCTCAACGACGATCGATGAACCCGGCTTTTCCGACGCCCGCCCGGGCAGGCTCCTGACGCCCTCTCGTTGGTCGACCGGATCGGCGCTGCTGGCTGCCGCCTTCGGCCGAGGCCTCGAAGAGGGAGCGCTTCAGCAGATTGCGTCAGATCCTACCCATACCGTTGCGTGTCAAGGTGTCGACGAAATGCACGTGGGCGATCGGCGCACCGTCGAGCACGGCCGCGAGCCAACTCCGACCTATCGGTCGGGCCCGACTCGATCGCCACGCGGAATTCCTTCGCCGCGGCCGCGTTCTGAAGCGAGACCACGCCCTCCAGAAGGCGAATCCGCACTTGGCCGACCCGACCCGCGGGAAGAGGCCGGCCCGCCGCATCGACCACCTGGACCTCGCGCGACGGGGCTATGCGATGCCAGCCCAGATCCTCGGGCGGCGCGATCGGCGTGAGGGTGTACGGTCGGGCCTCTGTGCAACTTGCCATGGGCCGGACCATCGGCGGGAATGATCCTCCCGGCAAGTCCGGAGAGGCGCTCGTCGCGGGCACACCGCCAGCTGCCGGGCGGAACGGGTCACCTCGGGTGTCCAGGTTCCGGGCGGACACCGGGATGCCAAGGAAATTGTTGGGGAGAGCCCGATTCCGTCCGACCTCGCGGGGTTGCCGCGCCCGCGGCCTTAGATAGCTCACACCATCGGCGCCATGCGTGGCGACACGCCGTCTCGACGGCGCGCGTCATGGCCTCGACGTCGCAAAGCGGCGAGGTCTGCAACCGCTCCCGCATGCCGGCGCGCAGCGCCGCGAGCCGATCGAGGTCACGGGCAAGCGACACCGCGATTTCGACATAGTCATCGGCAGTTGCGGCGATGAGCTCCGGCAGGCCGATGACTGTGAGCATGCTCGCCCCCGTTCGCGAGGGGCGCCGGTCACCGCATAAGGTGACGACGGGGACACCCATCCACATCGCCTCGCAGCTCGTGGTGTGCCCATTGAACGGGAACGGGTCGAGGGCGATGTCGATCTGGTTGTATAGCGCCAGGTGATCGGGCCCCGGGACGGTCGGCGCCAGTACGAGACGATCGCGGCCGATCCCCGCGTCGGCGAAGCAGGCGGCGACGCGCTCCCCGACCGAAGGGTTGGCGAGAGCCGAGGCCACGAGGAAGAGATGCGATTGCGGTTCGGTGCGCAGTACGCGCGCCCACACTTCGATGACCTGCGGTGTCATCTTGTGCAGCTGATTTAACGAGCCGAAGGTGATGTAGCCGGTCCGCGTGACCGGCGGCGCCTGCACCGGACCGGCTTCGAACCGGCTGCGCCAGCAAAAACTCTGCGGCAAGCGGATCAGTTTCTCGGTGGAGAAGCGTTCGGAGCCTTCCGGATCGAGAACGGCGTCGGAAATGCGGTAGTCGATCGCTGCCAGCCCTCGTGTTTCGGGGTATCCCACCCAAGCGACCTGAACCGGGGCCGGTTTGGCGGCGAAGACCTTGAGCCGGTTGTTGCCGGTATGGCCCGCAAGGTCGACCAGAACATCGATGCCGTCGCTGCGGACGCGTTCGGCCACATCAGCGTCATCCATGCCGTGGATGGTGACCCACCGCTCGACCTTGGCCACCAGATGTTTGGTGAAGCGGTCCGGTCGCGCGACATCCGAATAGCACACGACTTCGACCTGACGTCGATCATGGGCTTCGAGCACCGGCGCGACAAAGTCGTACTCCGCGTGGTTCCAAAAATCCGGCGACACGTAGCCCACCCGCAATCGCCGGTCGGGGTCGGCGGCGCAGGCGAACCGCAGATCGAGGGTCGCGATCGCGGGGGCATGGAATTTGTCCCACTCCCGATGCAGCGCGAACAGAGTTTCCGGCGTCTCCTGCGGGCGGAAGAGCGACAAGTACACCAAGGCGCTCCGCGCCACCGGGAGGTCGGGCCGAATGGCCAGCGCCTTCCGGAGCTGTGCGATCGCGTCGTCGAGGCGCCACAGAGATAGCAGAGCGACGATGAGCCCGACTGATGCCTGGTCGAGGTCGGGTTTGAGCGCGAGCGCCGTCTCGTAGGCCGCGACGGCGTCCTCAGGGCGATTGAGCCCCTTGAGCAGGTTCCCCAGATTGTAGTGGGCGTTGGCATAGCGAGGCTCGATGGCGAGCGCCTTCTCGTACCAGGTCATCGCCTCGGTGTGTTGGCCAAGCGCCATCAGGGCGAGACCGAGGCTGTTGCAGGCCATGGCCGAATTCGGCCGCCGGCGCAGCGCACGGCGGAACAGGGCAGCCGCATCTTTGGACTTGTTGAGTTTAAGCTCGATCAGCCCCAAATTGTGCAGGACATCGAAATTATCCGGGCTCTTCTGCAAAATACTTCGATAGAGCCGTCTCGCGTCATCCAATCGACCTTGCTGGAACAGCAGGGTCGCTTTCTGGAGCGTCTGTTCCACCCTAGGCAAGGGAACGCGTTGGTCCATCGGCTGTGATCTTCAGTTGCTATCGACGAGGCGGAGCCGAGAGCCACACCGCCCACTATTATGGCCCAATCAAGGCGCGCGCGGCCACTCGTTATCGCCCGGGGTGGGACGCAAAATATCGTCGAGGGCTCCGAGCTTACGTTCGTCGTCTGAGCCGCTCGGAATTCCCATTTCTTGCATCGCTTGCTGTCGAGGGCTTTTTGGGGCCGCGGATCGGGCCCCCGGGGCGAGCCCACCTGGTTGAGCCGAGGCCATGATGAAGCCACTCTCCAAACGCCGAGCGAGCCGGTCCCTCGTCGTCGCGGCAGGGTTGAGATTTCCGGACTTGCCGGTCTGTCCTGGGGGAATAAACCCCCATCAAAGTTGCTCGGGGCGTCCGCCCCCGGGAAATGCACGATCGAGCGGACGCCGCCGCCACCGAGCGATAGCCTCAAGCGCCATGGCAGGCGGTACCATCGCCATCATGAATAGGGCCGGGAAGACCGGAACGGCATAACGCGTGTACGTGATCAAGGGGATCAGCATCACCGTGGTGTAGGCCAGCAGCAGACTCGCCGCTCGCAATACCGGACGTCCGCGCCGCGGCAGGAGATCACGGGCCGCCGGAACCCATACGGCGATACTGGCGGCCAGGGCCAAGGCGATCAGCCACCAATGGCACGCCTTCACGGCATCGTGTACGAAGCCGAAGACCGTCCTGCCGGTGAACGGCGTCTTAGCCACCGGATAAATGAAGACGTCACCCACCCCGTCCGTGTTATCCCACTGCCAGAGGTATCGCATCTTGCCAAAGCCGTACCAGGCGGTCATGCCGCGCGGATCGGCCGCGAAGCGACGCGCGATCTCACCGACCGCCGATAGTAAATTTGCATGTGACTTGCTGGACGCGGGGCCCGCTAGTCCTGAATTGGGAGAAGTATGAGGGTCGCCATTCAACATGTGGTCCGGATCGGTGCCTTGCATCATTGCCGCCGCCAGGGCGCCGAAATCTGCACGGCCGGTCACCGAGACGGCGTTGCGGACGAACCATGGCGACACCGTAAGGACGGTTCCGATCAAGACGCCGACGAGCGCCTTGCGCCAGGGACATCGCCCCGAAAAGGCAAGGACGATGGCCGGGGCAAAGAGGAGGTATATCGGCCGGAACATCGCCAACACCCCGACGATGATCCCAATGCCGACAAACGGACCCCAGCCGCGGGCAGTTTCGCGCTTTAGAGCGACAGCTCCCGCGGCAGCCAACAGCAGACACGTCAGCATCGCCGCTATCGGTTCGGTCAGCAGATATACGGTGAACGAAACGAGGTGGGGCGAAATCGCCGTCAGCAGCGCGGCGCCGAGCGCGGCCCAGGACGG
>DATEQL010000858.1:0-8732 GCA_035272665.1 Allostellaceae bacterium | reverse complement strand
CAGCGCCTCGACCCCGTCGGCCGCGGTCGTCACCTCGTAGCCCTGGGCCTCGAGACGCATCTGCAGGATGTCGACATTGTCCGGGACATCGTCGACGACCAGGATCAATGGCGGGTCACGCATCGACTCCTCCTAGAGAAAAGCTTTAACGCGGTGGCCGCAGAGGTTCCGCGGTGGACGCAGTGGATCCTCAGAGGCCATTGACCAGCCTGACAATGCCGTCGCGCATGCGCGCGACATTAAAATTCAATAGATAGCCGAGCTTGAACCGCCCAAGCCGGAGATAGCTCAGCAGCTGGGCACGATGGACTGGGAGGATCGCCTCGAGCGCCTTGAGCTCGACCACGACGTGGTCTCCAACGAGGAGATCGACGCGATAGCCATTATCGATCGTGAAATCTTCGTAACGAACGGGGATCAGGACTTGCTGTTGCACCGGCAGACGCTGCTTTTGCAATTCATACAGTAAACAAGTCTCATACGCGCTTTCGAGGAGCCCTGGCCCAAGTGCCGTGTGGACTTTCAGCGCCGACGCGATGATCGTGTCGCCAATCTCGTTCTCCGTCACCTTCGCGTCCTCCGCGCATCCTCCGCGTCCTCTGCGTTAAGGCTTGTTCTCTCTACTCCGGGAGGAATTCGCGGATTTTGGCGAGGAGCTGGCGCGGGCTGAAGGGCTTGGCGACATAGCCGTCGCACCCCGCCTCCCGCGTCTTGGCCTCGTCGCCGGAGAGCGCATAAGACGTGACCGCGATAATCGGCACCCCAGCCAGCTCCGGAATGGCGCGGATGCGGCGGGTCGCCTCGTAGCCGTCGATCTGCGGCAGCTGGATGTCCATTAGAATGAGGTCGGGATGGTGGCTTTGCGCCATCGCCACCCCTTCGGCGCCGTCCACCGCCTCGATCAGCTCGTAGCCGACGCTCGACAGCAGATCGCGGATGATCTGGCGGTTGTCCTCGGTGTCCTCGACGACGAGGATGCGCTTGCTCATTCGGCCGCCTCCATCATTTCATCGACATGCACCGGCAAGACGACGCGGAAGGTCGAGCCCGCGCCGAGCGCCGACTCGACCGAAATCGTCCCGCCCTGGATTTCGACCATGCGCTTTGCGATCGCGAGACCGAGCCCGGTGCCGCCCTTCTGGCGCGTGTTCGAATTGTCGATCTGCTGGAACTCGCCGAAGATCCGTTCCTGGTCGGCGTCGGCGATGCCCGGCCCGGTGTCGCGCACGGTCAAGGTAAATTGGCCGTTGGCGGCCGCGGCGCGGATCTCGACCTCGCCCGCGTCGGTGAATTTGATCGCGTTGCCGACGAGGTTTAGGAGGACCTGCGAGAGCCGGCGCGCATCGCCGTGACCCTTCGGCATATCCTCTTGCAGCGCAGCGGTGAACTTCAGGCCCTTCCCGGTCGCCAGCGGCTCGGTCGCGGTGACGACCGAGCGCACCACCTCCGGCAGGCTGTAATCCTCGAGCGTCAGGGTCAACTGGCCGGCCTCGATCTTGGCGAGGTCGAGCACATCGTTGATCAATGCCAAGAGGTGCCTGCCATTGTTCTGGATGCGCTCCAGCACACCGCTCGGCCGCTCCGGCAACACCCCATAAATGCCGTCGACCAGCAATTCGGCGTAGCCGAGGATCGCATTCAACGGGGTCCTGAGCTCGTGGCTCATATTGGCGAGGAACTGCGATTTATGCTCGCTGGCGAGCGCCAATTGCTCGCTCTTGTCGGCAATCTCGCGGAAGAGGCGCGCATTCTGGATCGCCAATACCGATTGGCTGGCGAGGGTCTGCATCAGCCGCACCGTCTCCGGCGGGAATTCGCCCGCCTCCTGGCGCATCAGAAGGATCGCCCCGAGAATGCGCTCGGGACCGACCAGCGGGACGATCAGCGCCGAGTGAAATCCGGCGGCGAGGGTGAGGTCGCGCAGGGGATTGCTCGCCCGCTGCGCGGTATCGGCGAGCTGAATCGGCATCCGGCGCGCCACCGCCTCGCCCATAGCGGTCTCGCTCTCGGCGAGCCGCAAATCCCCGACCGAGTGCCTGAGCGCCTCATCCCACCCGACCGCCTCGACCAGCCGGAATGCACGCTCTGGCCGGCTGTAGCGAAAGATCGCCCCGGCATTCGCCCAGGTCAGCCCGAGCGAGGAGGTCAGAATCGTCGACAGAACGGCCCTCAGGTCGAGGGTCGAGCTGACCGCCTGGCCGACTTCGCTCAGCATCTTCAGCTCTTCGACCGAGCGCCCGAGCTCGGCGGTGCGCTCGCGCAATTCGTTGAACAGGCGTGCATTCTCGATCGCGATCACCGCCTGGTCGGCAAATGTGCTGACCAACTCGATTTGCTTGTCGGTAAAGGGCTCGACGGTGGTGCGGGCCGTGCAAATGACGCCGATCGGAACCCCCTCGCGCAGCAGCGGAACACCGAGCACGCTTCGCAGCCTGCCAATTCGGGCATCGTCCTTGGGTGCGTAATCGGGATCCGCTAGGGCATCAATGATCTGCACCGGCCGGCCTGCAAGCGCTGTTCGGCCAACCAAAGTGTCGGGCCCAGGCGGGATCGCCAGTCTCGCCTCGATATCGTGATAGTCCGGCTCCATACCGTACCCGACAGCCATACGATAGGCGCCATCCTCCAGCCGGAAAATTTCTCCCTGACTGTTCCCACAGAGCCGCATCGCCGTGTCGAGCACGGTCTGTAACACCGGCTGCAGATCGAAAGTCGAGCGGCTGATCACTTTGAGCACGTCGCTGGTCGCGGTCTGGTATTCGAGCGACTCCTGCAGATCGCGCGTGCGCCCCTGCAGATCGTTGAGCAGCCGGGCGTTCTCGATCGCGATCACCGCCTGGTCGGCAAAGGTGGTGACGAGATCGATCTGCTTTACGCTGAAGGGTTCGACCCGTTGGCGCGACAAGATGATCACGCCGATCGGCGAGCCTTCGCGCATTAGCGGGACTCCCAGCTGGGTGCGCGCATGTCCAAGCGTCCTTGATTCGCTGAGGGTGTATTCCGGGTCCGAGGCAGTATCGGCGATTTGGATTGCCCGACCCTCCAGCACGACCCGACCGGTAAGCGTGCCTCGGCTTGGGACGATCGGGTGGCTTTCAAGGAATGCCTTGAACTCCGGCGACCAGCCCAATGCCGCCGCCGCCCGGTACACCTCGCCGTCACGCCGCAAAATGAAAGCCATCTCGCTCTCGCACAGCCGGGCGGCGGTCTGGGCTACCGTCTCAAGGACGGGCTGCAAATCGTAGGTCGACCGGCTGATGACCTTGAGTACGTCGCTGGTCGCCGTCTGGTATTCGAGCGATTCCTGCAGGTCGCGCGTGCGCCCCTGCAAATCGTTGAGCAACCGGGTGTTCTCGATCGCGATCACCGCCTGGTCGGCGAACGTGCTGACCAATTCGATCTGCCGCTCGCTAAAAGGCTCCACCCGTTGACGCGCGAGCCACATAACGCCGATCGGCTCGTGTTCGCGCAATAAAGGCACGCCCAGCGAGGTCCGGATCTTCCCGAGGCTGGTTGACTCGGGCATAGCATAGTCCGGGTCGGCGGCGATGTCGGCGATGTGGACGACCCGGCCTTCAAGCGCAGTCCGGCCGGCCATTGTGCCCCGTCCCGGTAGCAACGTTTGGCTCCTGAGGAAGGCATCGTAGTCCGGCGGCAAAGCGTAACCTGCCACGACGCGATAAACCTCGCCGTCGCGCCGGGCGAGGCCTGCGATATCGGCATTGCACAGCCGCGCCGCCGTTGCGAGGACCGTATCGAGCACTGGCTGCAGGTCGAATGTCGAGCGGCTGATCACCTTAAGCACGTCGCTGGTCGCGGTCTGGTATTCGAGCGACTCCTGCAGATCGCGCGTGCGTTGCTGCAGGTCGTTGAGGAGACGCGCGTTCTCCATCGCGATCACAGCCTGCGCCGCAAAATTTTGCAGCAGCGCGATCTGTCTGTCGGTGAATGGCCGGACCTCCTGCCGATAGATCGCAAAGGCGCCGATCACCCGCTCGTCGTGACTCAGCGGCACCAGGACGAGCGTACGCGCGCCTCCGAGATCGACTATCGCGCGGCGCAGCGGACTGCGAGCGCGATAGGCCTCTGTATCGGCCAAATCGGCGACATGCACGTAACGGTTCCCACGGGTGACTTCCGCAAGCGCGGCCGAATCGGCCAGTTCCACAGGGCCCCGCAACCATTTCGCGAATTTCGCCGGCACGCCATGCAAGGCTGTGGCGCGAAAGCGCTCGCCGTCAAAATTCCATAAGATCCCAAATGCCGCCTCGCAAAGGCGCATCGCCTTGTCGAGCATCGCGTCGAACACGGGCGCGAGGTCGCCTGGCGAGGAATTGATGACCTGCAGGACTTCCGACGTTGCGGTCTGCTGCTCCAACGCCTCGCGCGTCTCGGTCAGGAGCCGCGCATTCTCCATCGCGATGACGGCTTGTGCGGCAAAGTTCCGCAGCAATGCGATCTGCTTGTCCGAAAACGGCCGGATTTCTTGCCGATAGATCAGGATCACTCCGACGACCGCCTTGTCTTTGCGCAGCGGTATGGCTAGTCCGGTCCGCGCGCCGCCGAGATCGACCAATGCGCGTCGGTCGGGATCTCCCGCCCGATACAACTCCTCGTCGGAGAGATCGACCACCTGGGCAAACGACTCGCCGTGAAACGCCCGCCCCGCAAGCGATGTACGCGGAAGGGTGACAGCCGGCCCGACCGCCGCGGCGTCGAGATGCTCCGCGTAGCGGGCAGGAACGCCCCGATGCGCAACGGGGCGGAAGCGGTCAGCCTCGATTGTCCACAGCGTGCCGAAGGCGGCCTCGCACAGACGCATCGCCTTTTCCAGCATCGCATCGAACACCGGCGCGAGGTCGCCCGGCGAGGAATTGATGACCTGCAAGACCTCGGCGGTCGCGGTCTGCTGCTCCAAGGCTTCGCGCGTCTCGGTCAACAGCCGCGCGTTCTCCATTGCGATCACCGCCTGCGCGGCGAAATTTTGCAAGAGCGCGATCTGCTTGTCGGTGAATGGCCGCACTTCCCGGCGGGAGACCGCGAAGGCTCCTGTCAGAGCGTCGTCCTTGAGCAGCGGGATTGCGAGATAGCTTCGCGCGCCGCCGAGTTCTACTGGAGCGGCAGTCCACCGATCTCCCGATCGGTAAATCTCGTCCGTCGCCAGATCCGCTATCGCCACGAGCTTCTTCGTACGCACTACGCGACCGAGCGGGGTATTAGGGCCAGCAGCGTGGGGCTGGCGGACGAACTCGGCCAGCGCGGGCGGCACGTTGTGGACTGCAACAGCATGGAAATGCTCACCGTCATACGTCCACAAGCTACCGAATGCGGCTTCGCAAAGCCGGATGGCCTTGTCGAGCATCGCGTCGAAGACCGGCGCGAGATCGCCGGGCGAGGAGTTGATGACCTGCAAGACTTCTGCGGTCGCGGTCTGCTGCTCAAGCGCCTCGCGCGTCTCGGTGATGAGCCGCGCGTTCTCCATCGCGATCACCGCCTGCGCCGCGAAATTCTGCAACAGCGCGATCTGCTTGTCGGTAAAAGGCCGCACCTCCTGGCGATAGACCGTGAAGGCGTCTAGCGACCTCTCGTCCCTGCGCAACGCCATCGTGACAGCGCTGCGAGCGCCGCCCAAATCGACAAGTGCGCAACGCAGCGGATCGCCGGCCTTGTAAGCCTCCTCCGCGGCCATATCCGGGTGGATCGTCACACGCTCGCCGTGCAAGAGGCGCTCGACGCCAGTGCCGGCGTGGAACCCTTGCACTCGCTGCCGTAGAAACTCCACGAGCGCCGAGGGCGCTCCACGGAGAGCAGTGACTTGGAAGTGATCGCCCTCGTAGGTCCAGAACCAGCCGAACGACGCCTCGCACAGCCCCAACGCCTTGTCGAGCATCGCCTCGAACACCGGGACGAGATCGCCGGGCGAGGAGTTGATGACCCCGAGCACCTCGGCGGTCGCGGTCTGCTGATCCAAGGCCTCGCGCGTCTCGGTAATCAGCCGCGCGTTTTCCATCGCGATGACCGCTTGCGCCGCGAAATTCTGCAGCAACGCGATCTGCTTGTCGGAAAAAGGCCGGACGGTGTGCCGGTGGACATTGATGACGCCCCGCAGGACGCCTTCCTTATGCAGGGCCACCGCAAGCCATGTGCGGATGCCCCGCAGCTCGAGTCTTTCTCGAACCACCGGATTGTCGCGAAAGACGTCGGTCTTCCGCACATCGGCGATCTGCACAACGCGTTCGCCGCGCGCGAACGGCTCATAGAGCCCAAAAGCGCGGGTCGGGCCAAGTTGCCGTAGCCGCGCGACGACATCGGATTCACTGCCGTGCACGGCGACGAGGTGAAGCAACTCCCCATCGAAGGTGCGAAGCGCCGCTTCATCAGCCTCGCACAGCCGTGCGGCCCGCTCGACCATCGCGGCGAACACGGGCGCGAGGTCGCCGGGCGAGCTGTTGATAACCTGCAATACCTCGGCGGTCGCGGTCTGCTGCTCCAGGGCCTCGCGCGTCTCGGTGATCAGCCGCGCGTTCTCCATCGCGATCACCGCCTGCGCGGCGAAATTCTGCAACAGCGCGATCTGCTTGTCGGAGAACGGCCGCACCTCCTGGCGAACGGCGACAATTTGACCGAGAAGCGCACCATCCTTGCGGAGAGGGATGAACAGCAAGGTACGGCTGCCGAGTTCGACAGCGATCCGCACCTCTTCCGACCGGTCATCCTGCGTCAGATCAGCGATGTGGACAAAATTAGCTCCCTCCAGCAACGGCCACATCGGGTGCTTCGGGCTGGGGCGGAACCCCTGTCGCAGGCGGTCGGCGATGGGTTCGGGCAAACCGCGCACGGCAACCGCACGGAATTGCTGGCCCTCACGAATTTGGAGGCTGCCATGGGCAATGCCGCACAATGCCATCGCCTTATCGAGCATCGCGTCGAAGACGGGGGCGAGGTCGCCGGGCGAGCTGTTGATGACCTGCAACACCTCGGCGGTCGCCGTTTGCTGCTCCAGCGCCTCGCGCGTCTCGGTGATCAGCCGCGCGTTCTCGATCGCAATGACGGCCTGTTTCGCGAAGTTCTCGACCAAATCGATCTGCTTGTCGTCGAATGGCAGCACCCGATCGCGGTAGATCAGGATCGCGCCGAGAAGGCGATTATCCTTGATCAACGGCGCGCAGAGGTGCGAGCGCACCCGGGCATATGCGGGGTTTGCGGCGCGCACCGGGTCATAAGCCGGTTCGGCGGTGCAGTCCGCCACCTGAACCGTCCGCAAGGTCACTTCCAGGCCGTCGAGGGTGGTGCCGGGCACCGCGTGACGGAAGCGCGAGAGGGTATCGGGAAAGCTCGATGGGGCACCGTACGCCGCCACACCCCGGTACCCATCCTCGTCGTAAAGTGCGAGCGTACCGAAGGTCCCGGCGCAGAGACGAACGGCATTGGCCAGCATCGCCTCGAACACCGGCTCCAGGCGGCCAGGCGATGATGCAATGATGCCGAGGACCTCGGCCGTCGCCGCCTGGCGCTCCAGCGCCTCGCGCTGTTCGGTCAGGAGCCGCGCGTTCTCCATCGCGATCACCGCTTGCGCCGCGAAGTTCTGCAGCAGCGCGATCTCTTTCTCGGAAAACGGCCGCTCCTCTTGACGAAACGCCACTATCTGGCCCAACAGCTCCGCGTCTTTTCGCAGCGGCACGAAAAGCGCGGTGTGCAATCCATATTGGGCGCCGGCTTGTGCCCTGGGATCGTCTGGCCGCAGCCGGGCCAGTACGGACATATCGGTAATTTGCACGACCTGTTCGCCGGCGATTAGGCGCGCGAGCGGGGATCCTGGTGGCGGCTCAAATGGCTGGCGCAGCAGCTCGGCCAGCGGCCCCGAGACGCCTCGCACCGCAACGGCGCGAAATTTGCCGTTCTCGTGGAGCTCCAAGGCCCCTAGGGCGATCCGGCATAGGCCGTGCGCATTCTCCAATATCGCATCGAACACCGGGGCGAGGTCGCCGGGCGAGGAGTTGATGACCTGCAAGACCTCGGCGGTCGCGGTCTGCTGTTCCAATGCCTCGCGCGTCTCGGTCAAGAGCCGCGCATTTTCCATCGCGATCACCGCCTGCGCCGCGAAATTCTGCAGCAGCGCGATCTGCTTGTCCGAAAATGGTCGGACCTCCTCGCGGTGGGCGGTGATGTAGCCGAGCAAGGCATCGTCCTTGCGCAACGGCACCATCAAGAGAGTGCGGATACCGGCTTCGTCCGAGGCTCGCGGTATCGCATCATCCGTATCCCGCGGATGGGCCGCCACGTCGGGAATGTGAACAAACCGTTCCCCACGCAGCAACCGTTCCTGGACGCCGAGCGGGCGAAACGGCTGGCGGAGCAGTTCCGCGAATCGTGCCGGCATCGCGTGAGCAGCGACCAAGCGGAAGTGCTCACCATCGTAGGTCATCAGGCCGCCATGCGTGGACCCGCAGAGGCTGTGCGCCTTTTCCATTATCGCGTCAAAGACGGGGGCGAGGTCGCCGGGCGAGCTGTTGATGACCCCCAGCACCTCGGCGGTTGCGGTCTGCTGGTCGAGTGCCTCTTTGAGCTCGGCGGTGCGGTCTTCGACCTTTTTTTCGAGGTCGGCGTAGGAGCTCTGCAGGTCGGCCGCCATCGTGTTGAAGCGGTCGGCCAGCGCTTCGAGCTCGTCGCCGGTATGGACCGTGATGCGGTGGTCGAGCGCGCCGGCCCCGATCCGCGCCGCACCGGCGTCG
>DATEQL010000857.1:0-3998 GCA_035272665.1 Allostellaceae bacterium | reverse complement strand
CTGACGATCGACGGCCTCGCCCGGATCATCGAGGATCTCGGGCGCAAGGGGATCCGGCCCAAATACGTCTATACGATCCCGACGGTCCAGAACCCGACCGGCTCGATCATGCCGCGCGGGCGCCGCGAAGAACTGCTCGCGCTGACGCGAAAGCACGGCGTCCCGGTCTTCGAGGATGAGTGCTACGCCGACCTGACCTGGGACGGCGCCGGCCCGCCTTCACTCTATGCGATGGACCCGCAGCAGGTGATCCACATCGGCTCGTTCTCGAAGACCTTGGCGCCGTCCTTGCGCCTCGGCTATGCGATTGCCGACCCGCAGGTCATGGGCCGGCTCGTCGCCTGCAAGCGCGAGACCGACAGCGGCACCGGTGCGCTCGATCAGATGGTCGTCGCCGAATATTTCTCGCAGAATTTCGGCGAGCATGTCGGCGGCTTGACCCAGACCCTGCACGACAAGCTCGACACGATGGTCGAAGCCGTCGAGCGCGAATTCGGCACCGCGGTCGAGAAGATGTGGAAGCCGAAGGGGGGCATCTTCTTGTGGCTGAAGCTGCCCGACCAGATCGATGTGACCAGGCTCGTCGCACCCGCCGCCAAGGCCGGGATCGCCTTCAACCCGGGCCCCGAGTGGTCGTGCAACCCGGGCGAGACCAAGTCCCATCTGCGGCTCTGCTTTGCGCTGCCGTCGAAGGACGACATCCGCGCCGGTGTCGCGGCCTTCGCCCGTGTTTGCTTCGAGGAGACCGGCATCCCCGAGCAGAGCGCCAATATCCGCCGCACCGCCGCGCCGGGATGAGCTCCCGAGAGACCGGGCGTTCTTTAGGGATCGATTTGGGCGACAACCCGTCCGCTTTGCGCAACGTTTGCTGGTGTGATGTCCCGGCCGGTGAGCCATAGCAAACCACCCGGCAAACCGACGACGATCATGCACAGACCGACCAACAGCGAGGTCGCGAGCGCTGCCTCGGTCTCGCGGGGTTGGTCGGGTGTTTTCCGCGCCCGGATGGGTCCCACATCAGCTTTGCGGCACCCTTGGTTTACCAGCCGCCCGCGTAGCCACGGCTGTGCACGTTCGACGCTGACGAGCGTAGCCCAGACCGCTATCATTGAAAACAGCGTGGTAAACCAGTGATGACTGATTTGCGTCCACTGTCCCTGTGAGATGACCACCCACCCGACGGCGATAGAGGCCGAGAGCGGTATGTGTTTCGACGCCTTGCCGGCAGGCAATCCCGGCGATAGTCAGGATCGCGAGAGTACGCGCGGCAAACATCGATATCCCGGCCGTGGCGAACATGCCTCGGTGATAATGAAACCGCCCGGCGATAGAAATTCAAAAAATCGAGATAGACTCTATCCCCATGAAGCATGCGCTCAGCGCCGTGCAGCGGGACTCCCTCGTCACCCAGCCACGAAACATAGCGAATTAACGGTGGACAGAGCACCACGGCAATCAAGCCCACAGCTGAGGGCCACCAGAAGCTGCTCCAGCCAAAAGCCTTACGAGACACCAAGTAGTTGGATGAACCAGATTGGTCCGTTGCCAGTTGTCGCGAACTCGGCATGGTGCTCATTCTTAAGGGCCAGCTCGGCCGACGGTGGCAATCGGCTGCCGGTGACGATGACGCGACTCTTCACATTTAGTTAGTGTAACACAGGTTAGCCTAGCCGTAGCCTAGCGGTCTAGACGACGCGAAAGCCAATTCACTCGCAACGCGGCGACACCCAATTGCACGAGTACAAGGACCACTTCTACCGCTTCTTGGCATCCTTTGCGGTCCGTTCAGCGGAGCAGATTGTTCCATTGCTGAGCACCGTGCTGCCGATCAACAGCGTCGCCGATTTTGGATGCGGCCAAGGCGCTTGGCTGAGCGTGTGGCGGAAAGCCGGCGCAAGAGTAATGGGTGTCGACGGCCCTTACGTCGACCGGCAACACTTGATGATCGATGCTGACGAGTTTCGCGCCGCGGACCTGAGCCGGCCGATCGACCTCGGGCGGCGCTTCGACGTGGTGCAAAGCCTCGAGGCGGCCGAGCATCTGCCGGCCGCCGTCGCCGATAAGTTCATTGCGATGCTGACTACCCACGCCCCTCTCGTGATGTTCTCGGCCGCAGTCCCCGGCCAGGGCGGCGAACACCACATCAACGAGCAGCCCCTTGAGTATTGGCGGGAAAAGTTCCGCGAGCACGGCTACGTTGCGATTGACTACGTGCGCCCGAAGGTCATCGCAAATCTCCAGGTTCAGCATTGGTACCGCTACAACATTCTCCTCTATGCAGAGGAATCTCGCCTGGCAACATTGCCCGACCCGCTGCGTGGGTTCCGAGTTCCCGATGATCAGAGGTTGTGTAATTATTGGCCGCTGCCGGACCGCATCCAACATGCAGTAATAAGGCAATTGCCCCGCGGCGCCGTTGATTATCTTTCTTGCCTGAAAGGACGGTTGAGCGCGAGAAGGGCGCAGTCAGCCGTCTCCTTGTCCTGAGGAAACCCATAGCTGCCACCAGCCGCTTGGGCGCTGGACCGCATTCACGACCTCCTCGCCGATATCGGACGCGTGCCGATCGCCGACCAGGACATCTGGTTTACCCAACTGAGGCGGATGTTTTCGAGTCCTGCCTGCTCCATCATTCCCGCCACCGCCTCCCGCGGCCAATAATGAGCAATGCGCGGCAGCATCTGGTCGAAGATGATCGCCCGCAGGTGCGGGAAATCGAACTTCGCGATGAGCCGGAAATATTCGATCGGGCGCACGCCGAGTTGCAGCAGCAGCCAGACCGGGATGGCCAGGTACAAGGATAAATGGTGCACCACGCCGATCGGTAGCCGGCTGAAGAGCATCCGCCGCAACGGATCGATGACGGAAACCAGCCACCGGTTGTTCTCGCGGCCATAGACCCAGATCAGAACGCGACCGCCCGGTTTGACGGCTCGCACCATCCTTTCGAGCGCCTGTTCCGGGTGCTCGAGGTGGTGGATCACGCCGATCGAGAAGACCAAATCGAAACGGTCTTCGAACGGCAGCTCATAAACGCTCTCCCGCATCACCTGCATCCTCGGAAAGGATTTCAGATTGCGTCGCGCGCTCTCGAGCGACTGCTCGTCGATGTCGACGGCGACGCCGCTGGCGGCACCGTATTTGAGCGGCCAGAAACTGTTGCGTCCCATGCCGCAGCCGACATCGAGAAAGTTCTTGCCCCGCCAATCCTGCGGCGACAGCGGTGCGGTCCACCGGCGAAACTGCTCCTCATGCTCGGGCAATATCTCGGCATAGACGTGCCACTCGTAGCCGAAACGCTCGGGCGAACCCTTGAGATCGTCTCTTGCGTGCTGGGTCATTCGAGCGCGCGCGGCCATCGAGCGGTAGTGGGCAGAGCCGCATCGGTTGGCGAGGGATGCGTCCGCAGACGCGCGGCCACGGCGAACAAAATGCCACTCATTACCATCTGCGCGGCGCGGCCCGGCGCTGCGGCGACGTCGGATGCTGCACCACCCGCCTGATCTTGTAGGGTGGCCGCCCGCGCGCCTCGTAATAGATGCGCGCCTGCACCTCGGCGATGATGCCGAGCAGCAGAAAGAGGATGCCCGAGAGACCGATAACAGCGGCGAGCAAGGGGAGCGGCGTCTGGATCAGAGAGGTGCCATCGGTGTATTTGAGAACCACCGCCCATCCGAAGATGGCGATCGAGAGGCCCAAAAAGCAAAGAGCCAATTTGCCGAAGAAATGGATCGGTCGGTCGAAGGCGCGGTCGATAAAGTAGACGATCAGCAGATCGAGCAGGACGCGGGCGATGCGGCCGATCCCGTATTTGGATTTACCGGATCGGCGCGGGTGGTGGGTCACGGCGATCTCGGTGACGCGTGCCCCTTCCCAGGCGGCATAGATCGGGATGAAGCGGTGCATCTCGCCATAGAGGCGAACATCCTCGAGGACCTCGCGCCGATAGGCCTTGAGGGTGCAACCGTAATCGTGCAGCGGCACATGGAGCAGGGCGG
>DATEQL010000856.1:0-9465 GCA_035272665.1 Allostellaceae bacterium | reverse complement strand
TACGGTTTGGGTGGGTGGTCCCCAGCACATAGATCTCGGCCCCCTGCGGTACGAAGCTGTCGATGTCGACGAGGCGCGGCGGATAAGCGAGTTGTCGTATGCGCTCATGCACACCCTTCGTGCGCGGACGCAAAACCTCGGTGCGGTTGAGCACAACACAAGAAATTCGGTGGCCCAAGGCGAGTGCGCAATCAAAAACGTCGCCCAACATGTTGCTGACACCAAAGATCACAAGATCACTCATGCGATGCCGTCTTAAATCGACATTCCCCGAATTCCGCCTTCGGCCGCCGCAACTGTGTGGTTTCCCGCCGGCGGTGAAAACAAGATTGCACCCGTAGGTCCGTAGCAGATGACATGTCAAGGTTTGGTTGGCAGACGATCTGTCCATTTTTTGGGCTCCAAACCGAGGGCCGGGAGGCGCTGGCGGCGTGCGCGAGGTGTCTCGGGGGTCACGCCGTGCTGAGCCTGAGCGACGACTAAAGCGCCGGATTTTGCTGCCCATGCCACCCCGAGTCCTTGACTTGCTCGGTCTTCCCGTGCACCCATTCTGCGACGATTCTGTATCGGATTAGGAGGCGATAATGGCATCACCAAAAAAGCTGTCGCACATCGTGCTCCAGACCAATCGCCGTCGCGAGATGATCGATTGGTACTGCACGGTGCTTGGAGCCGAGATCCTTTACGAAGCCGAGCGCATCTCGTTCATCAGCTATGACGACGAGCACCACCGGGTGGCCTTTCTCGACCCCGGGCCGCTGGTGGAGCGGCAGCCGGACGCCGCGGGCCTAAATCACGTCGCGTTCACCTTTGGCAGCCTTGATGATTTGATCGACAATTATCAGCGCTTGGAACAAATAGGCATTCGCCCGCATCGGTGCGTGAACCATGGCGTCACGACTTCGATGTACTACCACGATCCCGATAACAACCAGGTCGAGCTCTTGGTCGACAACCTCGCCACCGCGACCGAAGGCAAGGCCTATATGCGAGGGCGTTCGGCGACCGATAAGAACCCGGTCGGTGTCGTCTATAACCCAGACGAGTTGGTTACCCGGGTTCGCGGCGGACTGCGCATCGAGGAGCTCGCCTCGATCAACGCCTAAGGGCTGCACCGGCCCTCGTTGTTTTCGCTCCCTGAGAGCGGTGCAGATCCGGTTGATCTCGGAGGCCGAATTCGTTGCTCCGGGCGGCAGGAACTTTCGCATTAAGCTCTTGAGATAAGGCCCGATACTGCTCGCGCGCCACGTCTCCTTTGGGACGAAAACGCGATTTTCGTTGTACTTGGCCCCCGGTCAGATGTCATGCACGTCGGTGATGCCGGGCAGCGACTTGACTGCGGCGCGGGTCCGCGGGTCGACTTTGAAACCGCCGGGGATGGCGATCTCGACCTCGCGGGAGGGCAGGTCCAGGACGACCGTGACGCGGCCGCGGCCGCCCGCCTCGCGGGCGATAACGCTTTTGAGGCTCGACAGCGCGCGCGCCTCGCCGACGAACACTCGCAGCCCCACCGCGGCATGAGCGACGACCGCGTCGAGCGGCTCGATCTTCTGGGCGGTCAGGCGCAGGCTCTCCTCCTCGGTGCGCACATCGACCGTGACAACCAGCGGCTCAGCCGAATCGAGTAACCCCCGCGTCTCGCTCAGCGTCTCGGCGAACAGGGTGACCTCGAAGATCCCGCTCGGATCCGACATCTGGACGAAGGCGAACCGATTGCCCCGCGCCGAGGTGCGCTCCTTGCGGCCGACGACGATGCCGGCGAGTTTGAAGCGGGTCGCGCCGTTCGCCGCCAGACCCGCCGGCAATTCGGCGAAGCGGATGACGCCGGCGCGCTCGAGGCTCTTGCCGTAGGGGTCGAGCGGATGGCTCGACAGATAGAAGCCGATCGCCGCGAACTCGTGCTGCAGCCGCTCGACCGGTGGCCAATCGGCCACCAGCGGCAAGGTCGGGCGCGGTGCAAAGCTCGGATCGAGCTTGCCGAAGAGGCTCTCCTGCCGGCTCTCGCGCTCCTCGGCCGCGAGGCTCGCGTGGCGCAAAAGCTGCTCGGCCGCGGCAAAAGTCTGCGCCCGGTTCGGGTTCAGGCTGTCGAACGCGCCGGCCTTGGCGAGGTTCTCGAACTGCCGCCGGTTGAAGCTCTTGGCATCGAGGCGGCGGGCGAAATCGACCAGGTCCTTGAAGCGGCCATGGTCGGCGCGCTCGGCGACGAGCTCGCTCATCGCCTGCCCGCCCACCCCCTTGACCGCGGCGAGCGCGTAGCGAATCGCCGGCTTGCCCCCACCCTTCCCTCCCCCGCTGGCGGGGGAGGGAAGGGTGGGGATTTCAGGCTCGACTGCAAACGTCACCTCGGAGCGGTTGATATCCGGCGGCAGGAGACGAATGCCGAGCCGGTCGAGCTCCTGGCGAAAAACGTTGAGCTTGTCGGTGTTGCCGAGATCGAGCGTCATCAGCGCCGCGAGAAACTCGACCGGGTAGTTGGCCTTCAGATAGGCCGTCTGATAGGCGACGAGCGCATAGGCCGCGGCATGCGACTTGTTGAAGCCATAGCCGGCAAACTTGGCCATCTGGTCGAAGATGTGGTCGGCGAGCCCGGCATCGACCCCGCGCGCGGCGGCACCTTCGATAAACAGCTGGCGTTGCGCCTCCATCTCGGCCGGGATCTTCTTGCCCATCGCCCGGCGCAAGAGATCGGCGCTGCCCAGGCTGTAGCCCGCCAGCACCTGCGCGATCTGCATGACCTGCTCCTGGTAGATCATGATCCCGTGGGTTTCCTTCAGGATCCCCTCGATCGCCGGGTGCAGATAGTCGGCGGTCTCCTCGCCGTGCTTTACCGCGATATAGCGTGGGATGTTCTCCATCGGCCCCGGGCGGTACAGCGAGACGACCGCGATGATGTCCTCGAAGCAATCGGGGCGGAGCCTTTTGAGCATGTCCCGCACGCCCGCACCTTCGAGCTGGAACACGCCGACCGTCTCGCCGCGCGCGAGCAGCTCGTAGGCGCCACGATCGTCGAGCGGCAGGTTCTCAAGGTCGAGGCCGACGCTGCGCGCGGCCAGCAGATCCCGGGCACGGGCGAGCACCGTCAGGGTCTTGAGGCCGAGAAAGTCGAATTTCACGAGCCCGGCGAGCTCCACCCATTTCATGTTGAACTGGGTGACCGGGATGTCGGAACGCGGGTCGCGGTAGAGCGGCACGAGCTCGGTCAGCGGGCGATCGCCGATCACCACGCCCGCGGCATGGGTCGAGGCGTGCCGGTAGAGCCCTTCTAGCTTCAACGCGATCGTCATCAGCCGGGCCACGGTCTCGTCGGTGTCGCGCTGCTGCTGTAATGCCGGCTCGCCGGCGATCGCCTCTTCGAGCGTGACCGGATGCGCCGGGTTATTGGGCACGAGCTTGCACAGCCGATCGACCTGCCCGTAGGGCACGCCGAGCACCCGGCCGACATCGCGCAGCACCGCGCGGGCCTGCAATTTGCCGAAGGTGATGATCTGCGCGACGCGGTCGCGCCCGTATTTCTGCTGGACGTAGCGGATCACCTCGTCGCGCCGGTCCTGGCAGAAATCGATGTCGAAATCCGGCATCGACACCCGCTCGGGGTTGAGAAACCGCTCGAACAGCAGGCCGAAGCGCAGCGGATCGAGATCGGTGATCGTCAAGGCCCAGGCGACGACCGAGCCGGCCCCGGAGCCTCGCCCGGGACCGACCGGGATGCCCTGGCGTTTCGCCCACTGGATGATGTCCGAGACGATCAGGAAGTAGCCGGCAAATCCCATCCGCACGATCGTGTCGAGCTCGAATTCGAGGCGCTCGCCATAGGGTGTTGCGGCGGCGCCGCCGATCTCGGCGCGGGCGAGCCGTTCCTCCAGTCCGGCTTGCGCCGCGCGGCGCAGCGCGGTTTCCTCGTCGAACCCATCGACCGTCGGAAATGCCGGCAAAATCGGCTGCCGTGGCTGCGGGATGAAAGCGCAGCGGCGGGCGATGACGAGGGTATTGTCGCAGGCCTCGGGGAGATCGGCGAAGAGCGCCCGCATTTCCGCGGCCGAACGGAAGTAATGATGCGAGGTCAGCCGCTTGCGTTCCTGATCGGCGACGACGGTCGTCTCGGCAACGCAGAGCAGCGCGTCGTGCGCCTCGTAAAAATCGCGATCGGGAAAATAGGCGTCGTTGGTCGCGACGAGCGGCAAGTCGTGACGATACGCCAGCTCGACGAGGCCCGGCTCGGTCCGCGTCTCGTCGGGCATACCGTGCCGCATAAGCTCGACATAGAGCCGGTTCGGGAACAGGCCCGCGAGTTGCGTCAAAACGGCTTCGGCAGCGTCGGCCTGGCCCTCGGCGAGAAGCCGGCCGACCGGACCCCGCGGTCCTCCGGTGAGGCAGAGAAGGCCCTCACCTGCCGCGGCGAGGTCCGAATGGGTGATCCCCGGCTCGGTCGGCACCTCGCCCGCGAGATAGGATCGGCTGACGAGATCGAGCAGATTGCGATAGCCCGCTTCGTTCTGCGTCAGGAGCACGATCCGGTCCGGCTCGGAAAGGCCGCGAGTCGGCAGGCTCCCCTCCGACGCGCCGTTGCGCTCGAGGGCGATCTCGCAACCGATGATCGGCTGAACGCCCGCCGCGGCGCAGGTCGTCGCGACTTCGAGCGCGCCGAACAGGTTGCCGGTATCGGTGACTGCCACCGCCGGCATGCGCTCGGCCTTGCAGAGCTCGACCAGCTCCTTGGTCCGGATCGCTCCGGCCGACAGCGAATAGGCGGTATGAACGCGAAGATGAACGAAATCGGCGAGCGGCATGCCCGCAACATGGCATGGGCTGCTTCAGATTTCAGCCGTGGTCGCGACACCCCCCCTTTGTCGCTGTGCGTGGGCTGGACCCGGTTCGTCTCGGATCGCACCCTTGGCGAATCGGCGGCTCAAGCGACAGTCCTCAGCTGCCCATCCTCGAGCGCGACGATGCGGTCGAGACGGCGGGCGAGATCGAGGTTGTGCGTCGCGATCAGGGCGGCGAGGCCGCTGTGGCGGACGAGATCGAGGAGCGTCTCCAAGACGCTGTCGCCGGTTGCGTGATCGAGGTTGCCGGTCGGCTCGTCGCCGAGCAGGATCTTGGGGTCGTTGGCGAGCGCGCGAGCGATCGCGACGCGCTGCTGCTCGCCGCCCGAGAGGCGCGCCGGCCGATGTCCGGCGCGGGCCGCGAGACCGACCCGGTCGAGGAGGGCGGCGGCCTTTTCCCGCGCTCGTCGGCGCGGCGCGGCGGCGATCATCTGCGGCAGCATGACGTTTTCGAGCGCCGAGAATTCCGGCAACAGATGATGAAACTGATAGACGAAGCCGATTTCGGAGCGCCGCAGCAGAGTCCGCCGTTCATCGGACAGGTTGCCGCAATCCTCCCCGGCGATCAGCACCGCCCCGCCATCGGGACGCTCGAGCAGACCCGCCACGTGCAACAAGGTCGACTTTCCGGCTCCGGACGGACCGACGAGTGCCACGATCTCGCCCGATCGCAACGCGAGATCGACCCCGTTCAGAACGCAAAGTTCGGTGCCGGCCTGCTTGAAGACGCGGCGGACCCCGCGGAGCTCGAGCGCCGCCCCCTCCGGCATCGCAAGTTCATTCGTAGCGCAAGGCTTCGACCGGGTCGAGCCGCGCGGCGCGCCAAGACGGATAGAGCGTGGCGAGGAAGGAGAGAGCGAGCGCCATGGTCACGACCGAGGCGACTTCACCGGGGTCTATATGCGCCGGGATTCGAGTGAAGAAATAGAACTCGGCCGAGAACAACTCGACATGCAGCATGTTCTGCAGGAATTCACGGAGCGCTTCGAGGTTGCGGGTGACGACGATGCCGAGCGCAAAGCCGGCGAGGGTGCCGACAAACCCGATGCTCGCACCGCTCAGCATGAAAATACGCAGGATCATCGCCCGTGAGGCGCCCATCGTTCGCAGGATCGCGATATCGCGGCCCTTGTCTTTGACCATCATGATCATGCTGGAGATGATGTTGAACGCCGCGACGACGATGATCAGCGTCAGGATCAGGAACATGACGTTCCGCTCGATCTCGACCACATTGACGATGCCCGAATTGGCGCGCTGCCAGTCGAGGATGCGGACATGGCCGCCGAGTGCCGCGGCGATCAACCGCGCCTCGCGGGTCGACTGGTCGGCGTCGGCGACGAAGACCTCGAGATAGCTGACCGCGTCGGGCAGCCGAAAGAAGAGTTGCGCCGCCTCGAGCGGCACGTAGATGAAGCTGTTGTCGTATTCGTAATAGCCGACGTCGAACAGCCCGACGACATGATAGGTCTTGACCCGCGGCATCGTGCCGAACGCGGTCGCAGTCCCCTCGGGCGAGATCACCGTGACCGTGCTGCCGACGCCCACTCCGAGCCGCCGCGCCAGCCGGTCGCCGACCAGCACCCCGTCATCGCCGAAATCGGTGAGCGCTCCGGCGACGATGTGATCGGCGATCAATGGCCGATGGCGCAGGTCGGCCGGGCTTATGCCGCGCACCAGCGCGCCGGCCGCACCAGATGACGTCGTCGCCATGACCTGGCCTTCGACGAGGGGGGTCGCGCCGGCCACGCCCGGGACCTGCTCGACCTTCGCGGCGAGCGCCTCGTAATCGGTCAGCGAAGCTGCCTCGCCGTAGACCGCGAGATGACCGTTGAGACCGAGAATGCGTCCGATCAAATCGGTGCGAAACCCGTTCATCACCGCCATGACAATGATCAAGGTGGCGACGCCGAGCGCGATCCCGAGCAGGGAGAATATCGCGATGACCGAGACGAACCCTTCCTGCCGCCGCGCCCGCAGATAGCGGAACGCGACCATCCGCTCGAAGGCGTTGAAGATCACGCGTCGATCCGAGAACCGTGGCGCGTTGCCCCTCACCCTCCCGCTACGCGGGGGTGAGGGCAACCAGCCGATCGAGCGCCGCATCGAGCGACACCTCCTGCCGCTCGCCGGTGCGGCGATCCTTGAACTCGATCGTTCCGCCGGCGATCCCGCGCGGCCCGATGACGAGCTGATCGGGCAGGCCGATCAGATCCATCCCGGCGAATTTTGCGCCGGGAGATTCGTCGCGATCGTCGTACAGCACCTCGACGCCGGCACCGAGCAGCTTGGCATAGAGATCGTCGGCCGCAGTGCGGCAGCGCGCGTCGCCCGGCCGCAGGTTGATCAGGCCGACGCGGAAGGGAGCCACGCTCTCCGGCCAGATGATGCCGGCATCGTCGTGGTTGGCCTCGATCAGAGCACCGACGAGGCGCGACACGCCGATGCCGTAGGACCCCATTTCGAGCGCCACCGCCTCGCCGTCGGGCCGGATCGCGCGCGCACCCAGCGGTCGCGAATATTTGTCGCCGAAATAGAAGATCTGGCCGACTTCGATTCCCCGTCTGCTCACGATCTTGTCGCCGTATTTCTCGGCTGCTTGCGGATCATGAACTTCGTCGGTCGCGGCGTAGATGCTGGTGTAACGATCGACGACCTGCTGCAGGGCCGCGGCTTCCCAGCCGACGCTGTCGAACTCGCCCCGGTCCGTTTCGATGAAATCGGCGTGGACATGGACCGCACTCTCGCCGGTGTCGGCGAGAATGATGAATTCGTGGCTGAGGTCGCCGCCGATCGGTCCGGTTTCGGCCCGCATCGGGATCGCTTTCAGCCCCATGCGGGCGAAGGTGCGCAGATACGCAACGAACATCTTGTTGTAGGAATGCCGCGCGCCGGCGAAATCCAGGTCGAAGCTGTAGGCGTCCTTCATCAGGAACTCACGCCCGCGCATCACCCCGAAACGCGGCCGGACCTCGTCGCGGAACTTCCACTGAATGTGGTAGAGCAGCTTCGGCAGGTCGCGATAACTCTTGATCGAGGCGCGGACAATCTCGGTCACCTGCTCTTCGTTAGTCGGCCCGTACAGCATCTCGCGGTCGTGGCGATCACGGATGCGCAGCATCTCCTTACCGTAATCGTCGTAGCGGCCGCTCTCCCGCCACAGCTCGGCCGGCTGGATCGTCGGCATCAGGATCTCCTGAGCACCGGCGCGGTCCTGCTCCTCGCGGACGATCCGCTCGACCTTTTTTAGAACGCGCAGGCCGAGCGGCAGCCAGCAATAGATCCCGGCGCTCGACTGGCGGATCATCCCGGCGCGCAGCATCAGCCGGTGCGAGACGATCTGCGCCTCGCTCGGGTTCTCGCGCAACAACGGCAGAAAATATTCGGAAAGACGCATCGAACCTCACCCTTGGGTCGGGCGGCGCACTCTAGGCAAGACGCAAGAGCCTGTCCATCGAGCCGCCGGTGGCGCATCGGTTCAGAGCCGCCGTCGACGCGCTAATCCCAGCCGGCCCGGATCCGCTCACTTCATGGCCCGACCCCGACGATGACGAGCCCGTTCGCAATTCCCCTGCCGACAGCGGAAAAATGCGCTTGCGCCTCCAAAAATTGCCTCGTCAGGATCAAGAATCTTCGTAAAATCAATCCGTTGAACCCGATTTGGTCGAGCTGGCCGATAGCGGAATTCGGGTGCGGTTTTGGGGTGCCGGCAGCGGATCGGCAGCGGAACTCAGCCGGCGGCCTCGGTCTTGCTGCATCGGCATCTAAGGCGGGCTTTTATATTGATTAATTAGCATTAATTCATGGTGTAGATAGGAGGCACGCTCGGCCTCCGCAACGGTGGGCCGCAAGCATCGGCATTCCACGAAATGTGTATGCCTGGGCGAGGGCTCGCGCGTTGCGGCTGGGCAACGCCGGTGTCCTGGCCGCGACGGCGAGGTGTTCCAAAGCTTGGGCCAGGCGCGCCTCGTCACACCTAGCCCATACTGTCTCCCGACGCCAGCCATGCCGCTCTTCGAGATCCTTCAGCGTCCTCACCGCCTGCTCTGGTACCGCGCCGCCGAGGGCGCAGCGCCGGCAGGATCGGCGCGAATTCGCCACCCGGATCGCACCACAAGATCGCTTCCGGGGCGCCTCCGCGCCGCGGACGTATTTGCGTCACTCGCGCAGGGCTTCGGCGAGCGCATCGAGCGGCGTTCTCGGATTTGCGGGTGCGCCATCGCGGCGACAGGCGGGTCGCGGAACAATCGCCTCTTCACATCCCGTTTTGCCTGCCATGAGAAGGCTTGCGGTGGCGGCGGCCGGCACGGCATTCAATTGGAAATGATCGTGATCGGCGCGGAGACGGTCGAGCGTTATTTTGCCGCTCATGCTGGCGACAGGGGAGTTCGGGCGGCACGGTCGCAATATGATGTCTGGCTGACGATCGCCCGCCGTGCGCGATGACGCAACCCGGAGGACGTCAAGGCCTCGCATCCGCGGGCTAGCGTTCTGAAGGGCGGCCGGGCCGTGTTTAACATCAAGGGCAACGACTATCGCCTAATCGCGGCCCTGCAGTATCAGGCGGGCGTTTTGGTCATGCGGTTCTTCGGGACTCATGCCGAATACGACCGCATCGATGCGGAGACGGTATGATGGAAGC